>CAXUIQ010000252.1:0-5134 GCA_964250815.1 uncultured Acetobacteraceae bacterium | reverse complement strand
GCCGTCCAGCCCGCTATTCGGCGGCATGGCGGCTCGCCTCCGGCGCCGCGGCGTCGAGCGCCTGGTCGAGGTCGGCGATGATGTCGTCCACGTGCTCGATGCCGACGCTGAGCCGGATCGTTTCCGGGGTGACGCCGGCCTTGCGCTGCACGTCCGGCGGCATCTGCCGGTGCGTCGTGGACGCGGGATGGCAGGCGAGCGACTTGGCGTCGCCCAGGTTCACCAGCCGCTTGACCAGCCGCAGCGCGTCGTAGAACCGCGTGCCGCCTGCGAAGCCGCCCTGCACGCCGAAGGTCACGAGCGAGCAGGCCCGGCCGCCCAGGTAGCGCTGCACGAGCGGGTGATGAGGATGCTCCGGGAACCCGGCGTAGTTGACCCATTCGACCCGTGGGTCGTTCCGCAGGAACTCGGCGACCCGGCGGGCATTCTCGACGTGGCGCTCCACCCGGACGAACACGCTTTCGATGCCTTGCAGCAGCAGGAACGCGCTCAGCGGAGACAGCACGGCGCCGGTGGTGCGCAGATAGACGCTGCGGAGCCGCGCGGCGTAGGCCTTGGCGCCGAACCGCTCGGCATAGACCAGGCCGTGGTAGGACGGGTCGGGTTCGTTGAACTGGGGGAAGCGGCGCGGGTGCGCGGCCCACGGGAAGGTCCCCCCGTCCACCACCATGCCGCCCAGCGTCGTGCCGTGGCCGCCCATGAACTTCGTGAGCGAGTGCACGACGACGTCGGCGCCGTGCTTGATCGGGCACAGCAGCACCGGGGTCGCGACCGTGTTGTCCACGACCAGCGGCACCCCATGGCGGTGCGCGGCCTCCGCCAGCGGCGCCAGGTCGGCGATGTTGCCGGCCGGGTTGCCGACGCTTTCGCAGAACACGGCGCAGGTGTCCGCGTTTATCGCCGCTTCCACGTCGGCCGGGCGGTCGCTGGCGGCGAACCGGGCGTTGATGCCCCATTTCGGCAGCAGGTGGGCAAGCAGCGTGTGGGTGGTGCCGTAGAGTTGCGGGACGGAGACGATGTTGCGCCCGGCCTCCGCGACGTTGAGCAGCGCGTAGGTCAGCGCGGCCTGGCCGGAGCCGACGCCGACCGCATCCGTCCCGCCTTCCAGCTCCGCCACGCGGCGTTCGAGCACGGCGACCGTCGGGTTGCTGATGCGGCTGTAGCGGAAGCCTTCGGCCTCCAGGTTGAACAGGGCCGCCCCGTGCTCGGCGCTGTCGAAGGCGTAGGCGACCGTTTGGTAGATCGGGACCGCAACGGCGCCGGTTGCCGGGTCGCAATCGTAGCCGCCGTGCAGCGCAACCGTCTCATTTTGAAACCCGAATGACTGTCTCATTTGCCTGCGACCGATGCGTTGTCTCATGATGAACAGGACGTGCAGCCCGCTTGTCCGGCGCGATTGTTCTTCGGAAGCTGTTCTCGGCTTGAAGAGCCGAGCAGTTCACACAGAAGCGCGCAAGGAGCGCAGGCGCGTCACAAAGGATGGCGGTCACGCCGAGGCTCCAGCAGCGATACCGCGAAAAGCCTCACGCCTTCGGCACCGAAGATGCTGCGAACCGGGATGTGGCGCTGAGCTACGCTTTTCAACCTCCAACTACCGAGCAGGGTCGATCCATTCTCGGCTTCTGGCGCAATGCTAATGCACGTTGGCCATCGCAGCACTAGTAACAAAAGCTTTCTGGTTCCTTTGGCTTACAACTTCATCGTGCCTTGTGCCTACGGGTGAGGTCATAAGGCCCAGGTGATCTGGATAAGCTGGCCGCTGCGGCTACACTCGATTTCTCGCCAAGGGTGATGCCCGGTATCGTTCCGCACGACCTGGGTCGTTGGAGGTTCCAAAAATGGAAGTAACCGAAGCTTGCAGTCTTGACACTGCCATCGACGACATCTGCCGTCTGAAATGGAGCAGGCTGGGAGAGAGCGATCTCGTCGGCGTGGCCTGGGCCTATTACTACTTTTCAGTACAGTTCCGGGAAAACCTGGAGATCGCCCGCAGCCTCCATCCTGACGACCCCATGCTTCGGCAGCTTGAGAAGGAGGAGTGCGATACTTCCAACCTTTCTCCATGGCCGGGCGTCGCCGACGCGGGCGAGCGGATGAACCATGACGAGTTCATGCTGAGGCTGCTGAAGCTTTCTCCCATCGACGAGAGCCGGCGCATGGCCCTGGACGAGATCGGCCAGAGCTACCTCGACGCAACGCGCTCGGTAAGTCTCGCGGCGCGGGCCTTGAGCATCGCGAGCTATGAGGATGGCGGGCTTGAAAGGCTGTTCAAGGCCATTCTCCAGGCAAGCCATTGGGACAACCCGCTGCTGCAAGCATTCAGGCACTTCCTGACCGAGCACATCAGGTTCGACAGCGACCCCGATGGAGGCCACGGCGCGCTGAGCCGGCACCTCGCGCCGGATGACCGGGTCCTTCCGCTGTGGGACGCGGCAAGGCGCCTGTTCGTCGAGGCCGTTCCAAGCCTGGCGTGAGCCGGACCCGGCCGGTCCTTCCGCCCGGGGTCAGAGTCCGGCCCCCGACGGGCCGGACAAGCGCGGGCAGGGATGGCCTGCCGGCGCCGCGGTCCGGGGGCGCCCGGCCGCCACGCTTCAAGCCGGCACTGGCGGCTGCGACGGCCATTCTTTCCTGCCGCTCGGATGGCCGGCCGTTCCCGGTTGCTGCGCCGGCAGCCTGAGCCAGCGGGCGACCTCCGATGCAGGCTGCGGCTGGCCGAAATAGTTGCCCTGGGCTTGGGTGCACCCTGCTTTCCGCACCTGGCCAAGCTGTTCGGAGGTCTCGATGCCCTCCGCCGTCGTGGCCATTCCCAGGGTCTGCGCGAGCTGCGCCACGGAGCGGACGATGGCCAGGCAATCGGGGCGGCGGTCCATGTCGCGGACAAAGGACTTGTCGATCTTGATCCTGTCGAACGGGAAGGCCCGGAGGCAGCTCAGCGACGAGTAGCCGGTCCCGAAGTCGTCCAGCGCGATCTCGACCCCGCAGCCGTGCAGCTCGTGCAGCGTTTCCACGACCTTGCCGTTGTTCTTGAGGAGAGCCGACTCGGTGATCTCCAGCCCGAGCCGCCGCGACGGCAGCCCCGCGGCATCCAGCGAGGCGCGGACCGCCCGCACCAGGTTGGCGCTCCGGAACTGGAGCGGCGACAGGTTCACCGAGACCGCGACATCCCCGGGCCACGCCGCGGCGTCGCGGCACGCCTGCGCCAGCACCCATTCCCCGATTCCGGCGATCAAGCCGATCTCCTCCGCAACCGGGATGAACTGCGCCGGGGGAACGGTGCCGAGCACGGGGTGGCGCCACCGCAGGAGCGCCTCGAAACCGGCCAGCTTGTCCGACGCGAGGTCGAACAAGGGCTGGTAGAACAGGACCAGCTCGTGCCGCGCAATCGCCTCGCGCAGGTCCGCTTCCATTGCCCGGCGCGCCTGCAACTGCGCGTCCATCTCGTCCTCGAACAGGCGGAACGTCCCGCGCCCCTCGCCTTTGGCCTTGTACAAGGCGATGTCCGCATTCTTCAGCAGGTGGCCCACGTCCTTCCCGCCGCCCGTGGCGATTGCGATCCCGACGCTGGTGCCGATGACGACGCGCGTCCCGTCGATGTCGTAGGGGGCGCCGAGGGCCTTGACCAAGCGCCGGGCCAGCGCCTCGGCGTGCTCGGGCTGGCAGGCGGAGGATTGCAGGACCGCGAACTCGTCGCCCCCCAGGCGCGCCACTACGTCCCCGCCGCGCACGCATCCAAGCGCCCGCTGCGCCACCTGCTTCAGCAGCCGGTCGCCCGCGGAATGCCCGAGGCTGTCGTTCACGTCCTTGAAATGGTCCAGGTCGAAGCAGAGCACCGCCAAGGTGCCGTCCTTCCGCCGCGTTCCCTTGTGGAGCTGCTCCAGCTTTTCCTCGAACTGGAGGCGGTTGGGGAGGGAGGTGAGCGCGTCGTGGTGCGCCATGAAATGGATGCGCGCTTCCGCCTGGCGGCGCTCGGAGATGTCCTCGTATGTCGCGACCCAGCCGCTCCCGGGCATGGGCTGGTGCGACACGGCGACCGCGCGTCCGTCCGCATTCTCCTGGAAGAAGCTGCCCGCACGCGCCGCCGCGGCCAGCTCGCGCTGCTTGCCGCAGACTGCCTCGACCACCTCCCGTTCGTAGCGGCTCGCCGCGGCCGCATGCCGGAACACGTCCGCGACCGGCGCGCCGGGCTGGACGGCGGCGGCCGGGAGGTCGAACAGCTTCAGGAACTGGTTGTTGCACACGATGACCCTCTGCTCCTGGTCGGCCATGCAGAGGGCCTGCGACATGTTGTTGAGCGCGGCGTCGAAGCGCGCGTTCTGCGTTTCCAAGGTCCGGTCGCGTTCCCGAAGGTCGCGCACCAGCGTTTGGACCTCGGCGTGGGCGCGTCCGAGCAGCCGGTTGTGCGCCGTCACGACCCCGATCAGTCCGAACCCGCAAACGGCCAGCCCGCCGATGATGGCGGAGAAGATCGCGTGCAGGCGGCTGAGCTGCGCCTGGTCGCGCATCACCAGGTCGGCCTCGTAGGACTTGGCGGCGCCGGAAAGCTCCAGGAGCTGGGGAACCAGCGGGGACGCCAGCTCAAGCAGCCGGCGCACGGCCGCATCGTGGCCGAGGCCGTCGAGCAGCGGCTCCGCGTCTTCGACCATCGAGCGCAGCCGCGCCACGGTCGCTTGGAGGTCGGGATGGCTTCGGACGAAGTTCCCGGCCTCGCTGTTCTGCAGGAGGCTGATGCGGTTCCGCACGATGTCGAGCCTGAGCTGGACCTGGTCCTGGCCGACGCCGCTGCCGGGCAGCGTCGTTTCGAGGATCGCCGTTTCGAGGCGCGCGACCTCGACCGGGGCCATGCTCGCGACAAAGGTCAGGTCATAGCGCGACACCCGTTGCAGCGCGCTTTGCCGCTCCGTGATGAAGTGGGAGGCGAGGGCGCTGGCAAGGACAAGCAGGCAGGTCGCGCCCGCAAGGACGAACTTGACCCGCCTGACGGTGACGTAGGGGAGCCGACGCCGCAGGTGGGAAGCCGCGCTCGCCGATGCGGCCGCGAGCACCTGCGCCGCGGCGGTCCACCCCCCGGCCGCGCCGCGCCGGGGCGCCCAGGGCGGGTCGGCCCCGGGGCGCGTGCCGGCGCCCGGGGAGCGTG
>CAXUIQ010000251.1:0-6257 GCA_964250815.1 uncultured Acetobacteraceae bacterium | reverse complement strand
TGCCCTTGCCGGCAAAGGCGAGATTGACGGGCAGGGCCTCGGCCGCTTGCAGCACGGCGAGGGCGAGCGGGTGGGCGCTTCCGGCCTCGACGCCCGCCGCGGCGCGCAGCAGCGCCGCCTCGTCCACCCCATCCGCCGTCAGCACGTCCGTCACCTGGGGGCGCCCGGCCGTCAGGGTGCCCGTCTTGTCGAACGCGACGGTTGCCGCTTTGCCGATGGTTTCCAGCGCCGCCCCGCCCTTGACCAGCAGGCCGCGCCGTGCCCCGGCGGACAGGCCCGACGCCATGGCGGCCGGCACGGAGATGACCAGCGCGCAGGGGCAGGCGATCAGCAGCACCGCCAGGCCGCGGTACAGCCACACCGGCCACGCGCCGCCGAGCAGCAGCGGCGGGACCACCATGACCAGCACGGACACCGCCATCGCGCCCGGCGTCCACCAGGCGCTGAACCGCTCGATGAAGCGCTGCGTCGGCGCGCGGCTTGCC
Organism: uncultured Acetobacteraceae bacterium; assembly: GCA_964250815.1. GTDB lineage: Bacteria > Pseudomonadota > Alphaproteobacteria > Acetobacterales > Acetobacteraceae > CAHJXG01. The sequence goes on along the minus strand of CAXUIQ010000251.1, from coordinate 5,772 downwards.
GTCGCCTCCTCCACCATCCGGACGATGCGGCTGAGCGTGTTGTCCGCCGCCGTCGCGGTCACGCGCAGGCGCAGCAGGGCGGCCGTGTTGACCGACCCGGCCAGCACGGGATCGCCGGGTCCGCGCGCCACCGGCACGCTTTCCCCGGTGACGGGGCTTTCGTCCACGGCGGACTGCCCCTCGACGATCACGCCGTCGCACGGGATGCGGTCGCCGGGCCGGGCCTGCACGATGTCGCCGAGGGCGAGGCGGTCGGCTGGCAGATCCACGGCCACGCCGCCGCGCTCGACGCGGGCCGTGCGGGGGATCAGGTCGGCCAGGGCCTTGATGCCGGACCGGGCCTGCCCGGCCGCGACGCCTTCCAGCATCTCGCCAAGGGCGAACAGCAGCACGACGGCGGCCGCCTCTCCCGACGCGCCGACCGCCACGGCGCCCAGGGCGGCGACGGCCATCAGCGTCTCGATGGAGAACGGGCTGCCGGCGCGGGCCAGCGCCCAGGCGCGGCGTGCGAAGGGGAGCACGGCCGCCAGGGTCGCGACGGCGAACACGAAGGCCCCCGCCGCAGGGAACAGCAGCGAGACGGCGTAGGCGGCGGCAACCAACGCGGCCAAACGCCAGGTCAGCCGGGCCTTGCCGGTGCGCCACCAGCGAAGCTCCCCCGGAGGGACGATCGCCGAAGGCGATCGAAGGGGCACGCCGGCGTCGTCGTGCTCGTGCGAACCGTGGCCGTGGCCCGAGTGGTCATGGACGGGCGGCGCCGCGTCCAAACCTTGCCGCAGCGTCGCCGTGTAGCCCAGGGCGTCCACCGTGTCCGAAACGGCGGCGGGATCGCTGCCCGCAGCGAGCCGGGCGGTCAACGTTTCCGCCATCAGGTTCACCTGGATGTCCTGCACGCCGGGCAGCCGGGACACGGCCTTCTCGACCTTCGCGACGCAGGACGCGCAATCCATGCCGCCGACCCGCCAGGTCGTGATCCCGCCCGTGTAGCCCGTTCCGTCCGGCATGATGCGCCCTTCCAGCAACCGGACATCCGCGTAAGACCTGTAGCCGCTACAGGTGCAAGCACTATATCGGGCGATGTCGTGCCATGGTCAGGAAAGGGAGCGGACAATGGGTGCGGCCACCTACACGATCGGCGACCTGGCCCGGCAGACGGGCACCAAGGTGGAGTTGATCCGCTGGTACGAGCGGGACGGCACCATGCCCCCGCCCGCCCGCACCGAGGGCGGGCACCGGGCCTACACGGAGGCGCACCTAGACCGCCTGGCCTTCATCCGCCATGCGCGCGAGCTGGGCTTCCCGCTCGACGACGTGCGGGCGCTGCTCCAACTCTCCGACGACCCGGACCGCCCGTGCGAGGAGGCGGACGCCATCGCGCGCCAGCACCTGGGCGCCGTGCGCAGCCGCATCGCCCGGCTGCAAGCGCTGGAGGCGGAGTTGGCGCGCATGGTGGACGCCTGCGGGCACGGCAAGGTCGGGGAATGCCGGGTGATCCAGGTGCTCGCCGACCATTCGCACGAGCATTGCCTGCATCCCGGCCACGGCGGCACTGGACTTTAACCGGCTTCCAGCGCCAGCACGGCGAAGCTCGCCAGCCAATGCTCGCCCATGTAGTCGCCGCTGACGTGCGGCAGGCTGGCGTCGATATGCGCCGCGGCGGTGCGCCGTGCTGCATCCGGGTCCGGGGTGAATCCGGCCAGGGCGCGCCAGCACCAGGCGCGGCTGAGGTTCAGCCCGTCCAGGTGGGCGATCTTGCCGTCGCTGCGGTCGCTGACCGTGGCGGGGGTGAGCAGCGTCGCGGGCTGTCCTTGCGCCAGCCGCGGCAGGAAGCGGGCGAACCAGGGGCCGAACTCGCCGGCCGGCAGCGCCGCGCGCATGCACTCCGCCTCGATCAGCGCGGGCGACAGGAACTCGTCGCCGCCGGGTTCCCAGGCCTGGCAGTCGGCGTCCTCGGCGTACCAGCGCTGTGCTGCGTCCACGAGCACCTTGCGGAGCGCCGCGTCCGGGTAGTCGAGCGCCAGCCGGACGGCAAATGCCGTGCTGCTGTGGACGCCGGCGCGCACCGGGTAGGTGGCGAGCGGCAGGAACGCCGTGAAGCGCGCGGCGAAAGCCTCGGCGAGCGGATGCAGGGCGGCGGACCAGGCCTGGCCCTCCGGCGTCTCGTGCAGCGCCAGCTCGGACGCGAGCTTGAGCAGCCAGGCCCAGCCGTAGGGACGCTCGAAGCCGCGTGTGCCGGGGCGGTCGAGGTAGGCGCACTCGCCGGCGACCCGGCCGGGCGCCAGATGGTCGTCGAACAGGGCGCGGACCGCCGGCGCCTGCGGCAACGCGGGGAAGCGCCGGTAGAGGGTGGCCAGCATCCAGTAGCCGTGCACGCAGGAGTGCCAGTCGAAGCTGCCGTAGAACACCGGATGCAGGTCGCGCGGCCCTTTTGCGTCCGCCGGCCCGCTCAGCACATGGTCGAGCTTGTTCGGATACTCGCGGGTGACGTGGCCAAGGGCGACGCCGGCGAAGCGGTCCGCCAGGCCGGGCGTCAGCGTCGTCATCGCGGAAAGGCCAGGAGATACATGAGCACGATGTTCCCAAGCAGCAGGATGAGGGCGGTCGGCATCTGCACCCGGATCACGCCGTTGCGGTCCGGCAGTTCCAGCAGCGCTGCGGGCACGACGTTGAAGTTGGCGGCCATGGGTGTGGCCAGCGTGCCGCAGAACCCGCTCAACATGCCGAGCGCGCAGACCACGGCCGGGTCGCCCCCGAACTTGCGCACCACAAGCGGCAGACCGATGGCGGCGGTCATCACGGGAAAGGCGGCATAGGCGTTGCCCATGATGGCCGTGAACAGCGCCATGCCGACCGCGTAGGCCACAACCGCCAGCAGTGGCGTGTCCAGCGGCACGTAGTCGTTCAGCAGCCCGGCGATCACCGTGCCCACTCCCGCCACCGCGAACACCGCGCCGAGCGCCGCCAGCATCTGCGGCAGCACCGCCGCCCAGCCGATGGTCTCGACCAGCCGCCGGGCTTCCCGCACCGGCGCCAGCGCCGGCGGGCGCAGCACGGCCATCGCCGTCAGGAGCGCCGCGACGGCCCCCAGCCCCAGCGAGACCAGCGTCGCCTGCTTCGGGTCGATCACCGGCTGCCCGCCGACCACCACCGATTTCAGCAGCAGCGTGCCCAGCAGCGTGACGCCCGGGATCAGCAGCGCCGGCACGAACAGGGCATTGCCGAAGCGCGCCGCACCCTCGGCGCGCTGCTCCGGCGTCGTGGTGGGCGGCGCCCCGCGGCCCAGCCCGGCCGCCGCCAGCCCCACCATGCCGATGACCAGCACGCCGTTGGCGAAGTCCGGCAAATACGACCCGGCCAGGAAGCTCACGGCATACAGCCCCCAGAACCCGGCGCCGAGCCACCGCCGAGGGTTGGCCCGGTCCAGCGCCCCCTGGACGGCCACGGCGGCGAACAGCAGCCCCGCCAGGACATACACCATCGGCAGGGTGATCACGGCACGCGCTCCGCCACCTTGGCCCCGGCCTGTTTCCGCAACTGGCGGTCCAGCAGGGCCAGCCGGGCGACGTGGACCACCAGCGCCAGCAGCGCCGTCGGCATCGCCCACACGCTGAGGTGCAGCGGCGCCACGTCGATGCCGTTGGTTTGCAGGAAGCCCTTGATCAGCAGGATGGAGGCGATGGCGATGAAGATGTCCTCGCCGAAGAACACCGCGACGTTGTCCACGGCGGCGGCGTGGGCGCGGATCAGGAAGCGCGTCGAGGGCGTGATCGCGCCGAAGCGGCGCTCGGCAGCCGCCTCCGCCATGGGTGCCACCAGCGGGCGCACCATCTGCGCGTGGCCGCCGAGCGCGGTCAGGCCGAGCGCCGCCGCCAGTTGGCGCACCACGAAGTAAAGCGCCAGCACCCGCCCCGCGGTCGCCTGGCGCGACCGCGCGATCAGCGCCTGCGCCCGCTCCCGCAGCCCGGCGCGCTCCAGCAGGCCGACCACCGGCAGCACCAGCCAGACGATGCCGACGTAGCGGTTCTGCGTGAAGGCGCGGCCAAGGGCCGAGACCACCGCCACAGGATCAAGCCCCGCCGCCAGGCCCGTCGCCACCGCCGCGACGGTCACGACCAGCAGCGGGTTGAAGCCGGCGACGAAGCCGGCCACCACGATGACGATGCCGCAAAGGGTGAGCATGGCGCCTCCTCCGGATGGCCTACCTCAGCAGGCATCCCAAGGTTCGGCAAGGACGGGCCACGCGGTGTGACCGAGGTCACAGCTGGCCCGGGCGGGCCGTGGCAGGGATGCCGCTTTCCCAGACCACAGGAGACGGCCATGCCGATCCCGACCATTGCCGATGCGGCCCCGCAAGCCCGCGCCCGAGCCGGCCGGCTCGCCGCCGCCATCCTGGCGGCCCTCGCGGCGCCGTCCCGCGCGACGCGGGCGGCCCCCATGGCGCCGCCGCCGGTGTTCGAGAGCCAGAACGGCGTGCTCGACCTGCTCATGGTCGCCAAGGCCAAGCCCGTCGAGCTTGCCGGGATGGCCACGAAAGCTTGGGTATACGAGATCTGCCGGCGGCCCGCAGGCGGCGGCAACGCCTGCCCGCAGGGCGCAGGCACGGAGAACCCTTACGGCGGCACGCGCCTTCAATTGCAGCCCGGCGACCGCCTGCGCATCCGGCTGGTCAACGCCTTGCCCGCCTTGACATGCTCGGAAGCCAAGCACGCCGCTCCCGGCGACATCGGCGCCGAGCTGCTGGGCAACCCGACCAACCTGCACACGCACGGCTTGATCGTGGAGCCGCGCCGCGCGACCCCGGGGCGTCCGACCTACGGCGACTACATCTACGTCGTCGTGCAGAACCCGGCCAACCCCGTGCCGCCCGCACCCTGCCCGGCCCCGGCGCCTGCGGCGGCGTCCGTCCATGCGGGCCACGCCGATCCGTCCATGGCCGCCGGGCAACATGGCGGGCACCACGGCGGGCACGGCGCGATCACCGATGTCGCCCAGGGTGCCGTGGAGTACGACATCCGCCTGCCGGGCAACCACCCGGCGGGGTTATTCTGGTTCCACCCACACGCCCACGGCCTCGCCCTCAACCAGGGGTCCGCGGGCCTTTCAGGGTCGCTCACCGTGGGCGGGGCGGGGAACTACCTGTGCGACGACCTGGGCTGCGCCGCCTGGGGCGGGGGCGTCGCGGTGCGCCACATGATGCTGAAGGACACGCAGATCGAGAAGTCCGTCCAGTCCGAAGCGTCCGGCACCATGCTCACCCAGCAGGACCCGGCGTTCTGCGACCCGCAGGCCGGTCCGGGCGACGCGCCGCGCCAAGGCTTCTGCCCGGGCGCCGGCCCGCATGGCGGCGGGCGCTGGGTCCACAGCATCAACGGGCAGGTCTATCCGGAGATCGAGGTCGGCCCCGGCGGCGAGGTCTGGCGGATCACCAATGCCGCCGGCAGCCGCTCCTACGCGCTGTCGCTCGACGACCACGGGCAGCTTCTGGTGGTGCAGGTCCTGTCGATCGACGGCGTGGCGCTCGACGTGCCGCGCGGAACGGCGGTCGCGGCAATGCGGGCGATGCTCGGCCCCAAGGTGGACGTGGTGGCGTGCCCGGACCGCGCGGATGCCGCGGCACCCGCCGGGGCCGCGGGCCGCGGACAGGACACCGAGCCGGTCTGCGCCACCGGGATGCGCATGATGCCCAGTGCCCGGGTGGAGCTATGGGTCGCGCGGCGCGACGCCGGAAGCAACCGGCTGGCCGCGACGGCCGCGGCGGGGCCGGGGCAGGCG
>CAXUIQ010000250.1:0-6310 GCA_964250815.1 uncultured Acetobacteraceae bacterium | reverse complement strand
GGGCGGCGGGCGCTGGGGGTGCGTCGCGCGCGCGGCGGCGGGCTGCCGGGGGACCAGTCCGCCCCGCCCGGGCCGCCCAGGAGGCTGCCCGGGCGGCGGCGGGAGCACGCGGCCGCCCCGCCGCCCTCCCCGGCGCCGCGCGTGGCGGAGGGGCCCTTCGCGGCTCTGATGTCGCTCCGGCGCTGATGGGGGCGGAGGGCGAGGACCAGGTTTGGCAGCGCTTGGACAAGTGGCTGTGGTGCGCGCGCTTCATGAAGGCGCGGGCCGACTGCGCGCGCCTCGTCGCGGGCGGCTCCGTGCGGATCAACCGCCAGGCGACGGACAAGCCGCATGCCCGGCTGCGGCCCGGCGATGTCCTGACCTTGCCGCTGCGGCAGCAGGTGCGGGTGGTCCGCGTGCTGTCGCTGGCCAGCCGGCGCGGCCCCGCGGCGGAAGCGCAGGCGCTTTACGAGGAGATCATCGAGGGGCCGTGACGCGAGGCTCCGATGCGTCCCGCCCCGCTTGCAGCCGGGGTGAAAGGACCGCATATCGCCCCACTTAACGGCGAAGCCCGGGACCAAGCCCCGGGCAGCGGCGTTCCGGAAATGGAAGGGGCTGGCGATGACCTACGTGGTCACCGAGAATTGCATCAAGTGCAAATACATGGATTGCGTCGAGGTGTGTCCGGTGGACTGCTTCTACGTCGGCGAGAACATGCTGATGATCCATCCCGACGAGTGCATCGACTGCGGCGTGTGCGAGCCTGAGTGCCCGGCGGAAGCCATCGTGCCGGACAGCGACGACCGCGCCGCCGCTTGGGCCGAACGCAACCGCATCTACTCGTTGGAATGGCCCAACATCGTCCGCAAAGGCGAGCCGCCGCCGGACGCGGACGAGTGGAAGGACAAGCCGGACAAGGAGGCCTTGTTCTCGCCGGAGCCTGGCAAGCCCTGACGGAACGCCGCAGCGGGCGCAGTGACGTTCTGTAAAAATTGTGTTATGCTTCGTTGGCTAGCGACAATCTAGGCTGAACAGCACCGGCTGATGCCGCCGCTTGTTCGCCGGTTGTCGCGCAACCCGTTCAACAAGCGTCTGCAGGTTTGCAGGCCAGGAGAGTCACAAGGTGCCCACCAAGCCCGTAGCAGCCAAGGAAGCGGTTCCAGACAAGGTTGCTTCCATGCCTGGCGGCGTTTCGTCCGATGCCGCCGCGGCGAATAGTCCAGGGACAAGCCCTGCCGAGGCGAAGCCGCAGCCGGACACGGTCGAGCCGCCGTTCCGCTCGCCTCCCAAGATGCCGGGCCATATGCCCGGCATGCACGGGCGCCCGCAGATCGTCCCGCGCGCCATGGCGGCGAAGGAGGACTTCGCGGAAGGCGACTACGTCGTGTATCCGACCCACGGCGTGGGCAAGGTCGAGCGGATCGCGACGGAGGAGATCGCCGGCCACAAGCTCGAACTGATCCACATCACGTTCGAGGAGAACCGCATGACGCTGCGGGTCCCGGTCGCCAAGGCGCGGACGGCCGGGCTGCGCAAGCTCGCGACGCGGGAGATGTTCGACAAGGCGCTGGACTTGCTGAAGGGCCGGGCGCGGATCAAGCGCACGATGTGGTCTCGCCGGGCGCAGGAATACGAGCAGAAGATCAACTCCGGCGACCCGATGCAGATTGCCGAGGTGGTGCGCGACCTGCACCGCAACGCCGGGCAGCCTGACCAGAGCTTCAGCGAGCGCCAGATCTACGAGGCCGCGATGGACCGCTTGGCGGCCGAGATGGGCGCGCTGGACGGCACGGACAAGGCAACGGCGTCGCTGAAGTTGTCGGAGAAGCTCAAGGCGATCGTGAAGGGCGCGGCGGTCGAGGTCGATGCCGATGGCGCGGAGGTCGAGGCTGAGGTGGAGGCCGCGACGGAAGCGGAATAGGCAGTCCGCGACAAATCGCGCGCCCAACAAAAAGGCCCGGGGGATCGCTCCCTCGGGCCTTTGTCTCAAGCAAGCTCTGTTAGCTGTTGCTGTTGCGGTTGCCGAACAGCTGCAGCAGCAGCATGAACAGGTTGATGAAGTTCAGGTACAGGCTCAGTGCGTCGAACACGCTGCGCTTAGCCGCGATGTCCGTGCCTTCGGCATAGGCGAACTGCTGGTAGTCGCCCTTGATCCGCTGCGTGTCATAGGCAGTCAGGCCGACGAAGATCAGCACGCCGATGATGCTGATGGCGAACTGCAACGCGGTGCTGCCGATGAACATGTTGACCAGCCCCGCGATGATGATGCCGATCAGGCCCATGATCAGGAAGCTGCCCATCTTGCTCAGGTCGGACCGCGTCGTGTAGCCATAGAGGCTCATCGCGCCGAAGGTCGCGGCAGTGACGAAGAACACCCGGGCGATGCTGGCGCCGCTGTAGATCAGGAAGATGTTCGCGATCGAGGCGCCCATCGCCGCCGCGAACGCCCAGAACAGCGCCTGCGTCGCCGAGCGCGACAGCCGGTTCACGCCGAAGCTCAGCACCATGGTGAACACAAGCGGCGCGAAGATCGCGGCGTAGCCCAGGATGGTCGGCTGGACCGCGATGCCGCGCGGCGTCGCGACCTGGTGGTAGAACAGCGCGATCAGGCTCGTGTTCGCGATGGCGTAGGCGACGATGCCGGTCAGCAGCAGGCCCGAGGACATCCAGTTGTAAACGCGCAGCATGTATGCGCGCAGCCCGGCGTCGAGTACCGCGGTGTCCGCGGGCGCGCTGGGCGCGTACGTTCGAGAGTCGGGGATAAAAGCCATGATCCTTTTTCCTCATTTGGGCGTGACTGCCCGTGCCGCGTATGTTGGTTGAATCCAATTCTGGATCAAGCGGAATCGAGAGATCCGGATTCTGCGCCGCCGGCTACTCGTTTCTTAGAAAAGGCGCGGCCCGGGCGCGCAGCGCCGAAGCCGTCCCGGCGTAGCCGAAGCCCAGCATCAGCGCGACGCATCCCAGGATCGTCGCCGCCAGGATGCCTGGCAGGAACACCCAATCCGCCCGCATCAGGAAACGGACCACCCCCCAACTGGCCAGCGTGCCCACCAGCGCCGCGATCAGCCCGGCCGCCGCCCCGATCAGCCCGAACTCCACCAGCCACGCCGCCCGGATCTGCCGCCGCGTGGCGCCGAGCGTCTTCAGCACCACCGCCTCCGCCATGCGCCGGCGCTGCCCGGCCGCCACGGCGCCCACCAGCACCAGCGCCCCGGAGGCCAGCGTGACCGAGCCGGTCGCTGCCAGCGCCGCCGCGATCTTGCCGACCAGCGCCGCCACCGCCCCCAGCACGTCCGCGACCCGGATGCCTGACACGTTCGGCAGCGCATCGGTCACCGCCCGCAGCACCGCGCTCTCGTCCGCAGCCGCCGCCCGGACCGTCGCGATGTGCGTGTGCGGCGCCCGCTCCAGCAAGCCTGGCGAGGCGACCATGGTGAAGTTGATCGACAGCGACCGCCAGGCAATGTCCCGCAGGCTGGCAATCCGTAGGTCGATGTCGCGGCCCAGCACGTTGACCCGCAGCGTGTCGCCGATCCCCACCCCCCAGCCGCGCGCCAACGCGGCGTCGAACGACACGAGCGGCGGCCCTGCGTAATCCGCCGGCCACCACTCGCCGGCGACCAGGCGCGACCCCTCCGGCAGCGTCCGGCTGTAGGTCAGGCCGCGGTCGCCGCGCAGCGCCCACTGCGTTTCGGGCGTCGCACGCACCTGGTCGGCCGGCACGCCGTTCACGGCGACCAGCCGGGCGCGCAGGCTCGGCACCTCGGCGATGTCGCCCACGCCGGACTGGGCGTGGAGGACTTGCTGGAAGCGGGCGAGTTGGTCGTTCTGGATGTCGATGAAGTAGAAGGTCGGCGCGTTGGCCGGAAGCTGCTCCAGCACCTGGTTGCGGATGTTGCCCTGGATCAGCGCGACGGCGGCCAGGGTGGACAGCCCGAGGCCCAGGGACACCAGCATCAACGGCGTAGCGGCACCAGGCCGGTGCAGGTTGGCGACGCCGAGCCGCGCCCAAGGCGCAGACAGCCGCGGCGCCCGCCGCGCCAAGGCCATCAGGACGCCGCCGCCGACGCGGAACAAGAGCAGGGTCGCCGCCGCGCCGCCGCAGAACCACAAAGCGAAGCCACGCTCCGGCGACGCCGCGACCGTCAGCCCGACCAACGCCGCGACCAACGCGCCTTGGGCCAGCAGCAGCCACGGCCTGGCCCGCATCCGCGCCGGCAGCAGCGCGTCCCGGAACAGCGCCGCCCCTGGAATCTGCGATGCCCGCGCCAGGGGCCAAAGCGCGAAAGCCCCGGCGGTCAGCAGCCCGTATGCCGCCGCCAGGGCCAGGGACCGCGGATACAGCCCCGCCTGGGCCGGCACCGGCAGCACATCCCCGAACAGCTTGATGCCTACGACCGGCAGCACGGCGCCCGCCGCCACGCCGATCACCACGCCCAAGGCGGAGAGCGCCAGGACCTGGATCAGGAACACCGTGAAGATCGTCCGGGTGGAGGCCCCGAGGCAGCGCAGCGTGGCGACCGTCCGCGCCCGCGCCTCCAGCCAGGCCCGCACGCCGGTTGCGACCCCGATGCCGCCGACCAGCAAGGCCGTAAGCCCGACCAGCGTCATGAACAGGCTGGTCTGGTCGATGAGGCGCTCGATGCCGGGCGCGGCCTCCGACGCATTGCGGATGCGCCACCCTTGGTCCGGGAAGGCGGCCCGCAGCGCCGCGGCCGTGGTCCCGTAATCGGTCCCCGGCGGCAGCACGACGCGCAGGTCGTAGTTCAGCAGCGAACCCGGCTGCACCAGCCCGGTCGCCGGCAGCGCCGCCGCCCCGATCATCGCCCGCGGGCCGAGGATGGTGGGCGCCGCGACCCGGTCCGGCTCGGTCACGAGGACGCCGCGCAGTTGCACCGTGCTCTGGCCCAGGCGCAGGGTCGCGCCGGGCTGCACTCCCAGGCGGTCCAGCACCACCTGCTCCGCGACCAGGCCGGCCACCCCGTCCCGCTCGGCCAAGGCGTCGGGGAGCGAGCCGGTGGAGACGACGGCCGCGCCGACCAGGGGATAGGCGGGGTCAACAGCCTTCAGTTCGACAAGCTGGCGCTCCCCGGACGCTCCGCCCTGGCCCGGAGCGATCAGCATGGAGCGCATCTGCACCACGTCCGAGATTTGGCCGCCGCGGGCGCGCAGCCAGTCGCGCAGCGCGTCCGGCAGAGGCTGCGCGCCGGATTGGATTTCGAGGTCGCCGCCCAGGATGCGGCGTCCCTCCGTCGCCAGGCCGCGCTCGATCCCTTCCCGCAGGCTGCCCACCGCGGCGATGGCGCCGACGCCGAGCGCCAGGCACGCCAGCACGATGCGCAGGCCGCGCACGCCGCCGCGCAGCTCCCGCCGGGCGAACCGCAGCGCGATCACGCGGGCACGCCCACGCGGCCATCGGCGATTCGGACGCGCCGGCCGCAGCGGTCGGCGAGCGCCGGATCATGGGTGATCAGCAGCAGGGTGGTGCCGGCGTTGGCCTGCATCCCGAACAGCAGGTCCATCACCGTGCGCCCGGTCGCCACGTCGAGGTTGCCGGTCGGCTCGTCCGCCAGCAGCAGCCGCGGCCCGGGCGCGAAGGCGCGGGCCAGCGCCGCCCGCTGCTGCTCGCCCCCGGATAGCTGGCCCGGCAGGTGCGTGAGGCGGTGCGACAGCCCGACCGAGGCCAGGCTTTGCGCCGCCCGCGCCTCCGCGTCCCGCACCCCGGCGAGTTCCAGCGGCACGGAGACATTCTCCAGCGCCGTCATGGTCGGGATTAGGTGGAACGATTGGAACACGATGCCGATGGTGTCGCGGCGGAACCGGGCCAGCGCGTCCTCGTCGAGTCGCGTCAGCTCCTGCCCCGCTACCTGCACGCTGCCCGCCGTCGCCCGCTCCAGCCCGGCCAGCACCATCAGCAGGCTGGTCTTGCCCGATCCCGACGGCCCCACGAGGCCTACGGCCTCCCCCGCCTCGATGTCGAGATCGACGGCATGGCCCGCGCCGCCCAGAATGTTGACCGGCCCGGCCGCGGAGGGCACGGTCAGCCGCAGGTCCCGCACCCGCACCAGGGGCGCAGAGACAGGGTGAGCCATCGAAATGTCCATGACAGGCCCATATGGCGCGCGCCGGTGGCCGGCCAACATCGCCGCACTTGCCATGCTGGCTTTTTTGGCCGCTGTCCCGGCGCAGGCCCGCACGACCCGCATCCTGGTGCTGGGCGACAGCCTGACCGCGGGCTACGGCCTGGCGCAGCCGGACGGGTTCCAGGCGGTGATGCAGGCGGCGCTGCGCGCCCGCGGGCTGGACGTGGCCCTGGTCGATGCCGCCG
>CAXUIQ010000249.1:0-6383 GCA_964250815.1 uncultured Acetobacteraceae bacterium | reverse complement strand
AGGCTGTCGAGGTCGGCCAGCATCAGCTCGGTCTCGACCGTCTCGGCGTCGCGGACCGGGTCGACGCTACCCTCGACGTGGGTCACGTCGTCGTCCTCGAAGCAGCGCAGGACGTGCACGATCGCGTCCACCTCGCGGATGTTGCCGAGGAACTGGTTGCCGAGGCCCTCGCCTTTGGAGGCGCCGCGCACCAGCCCGGCGATGTCGACGAACTCCAGGCTCGTCGGCACCTTTTTTGCCGATTTGCCGATGCGCGCGAGGGTGTCGAGGCGCGGGTCGGGGACGGCGACGCGGCCGACGTTCGGCTCGATGGTGCAGAACGGGTAGTTGGCCGCCTGCGCCGCGGCCGTCGCCGTCAGCGCGTTGAACAGCGTGCTCTTGCCGACGTTGGGCAGCCCGACGATGCCGCAGTTGAAGCCCATTGCCTTGTCCCTTCCGCCTGCGTCAGCAAAGCCACGCGCGTCATGAACTCCTCGGGCTTCCCTGCGGCGAGCAGGGGCGCCGCGTCCGCCACCGCATCCAGCAGGGCAGCCAGCCAGGCCTGGTCGGTCTTGTGGAAATCGCCGAGCACATGGCCATGCACCCGCGCCTTGTCGCCGGGGTGCCCGATGCCGAGCCGGACTCGCCAGTACTCCGGCGTGCCCAGGATGCGGTCCATGCTGCGCAGCCCGTTGTGCCCGGCCGAACCGCCCCCGCGCTTCACCCGCACCTTGCCGGGCGCCAAGTCCAGCTCGTCATGGAACGCGGTGACGGCGTCCGGGGATAACTTGTAGAAGGCCGCCGCCGCCTGCACGCTTTCGCCGCTGGCGTTCATGTAGGTGGCGGGCTTGAGGGCGGTCACGCGCTCGCCGCCCACGCTGCCCTCGGCGGTCCAGCCCTTGAACCGCTGCCGCCATGGACCGAACCCGTGGCGGCGCGCGACGGCGTCGATGGCCATGAAGCCGATGTTGTGGCGCTGCCGGGCCATCGCAGGCTCCGGGTTGCCCAGGCCAACCCAGAGCAGCATGGCCGGCGCGTTTGGCTACTTCTTGGCGGCCGGCTTGGGAGCAGCCTTGGCGGCGGGCGCGGCCTTGGCCGCGGCGGCGCCCTTCGCCCCCTTGGCCGGCGCCGCCGTGGCGGGCGCGTTCGGATCGGCCGCCGCCTCGGGCAGCTTGCTGGGCGCCGCGACCGTTGCGATCACGAAGTCCCGGCCCGTGATCACCGGCTTCACGTCCCCGGTGCCGGACAGGTCGGACCAGCGCACGTTGTCGTTGATGTCGAGCGCGGCGAGGTCGGCCTGGAACGCTTCCGGCACGCTGTCGGGATCGGCCAGCACCTCGACGGCGTGGCGCACCACGTTCAGCACGCCGCCGCGCTTCAGGCCGGGCGAGGTCGCCTCGCCCTGGAAATGCACCGCCACCGAAACGCGGATGCGCTCGCCCGCGGCCAGGCGCTGGAAATCGACGTGGATCGGCTTGTCCGACACCGGGTGGAATTGCACCTCGCGGATCAGGGCGCGCGACGGGGTGCCGCCGACGTTCACCTCGTAAAGGCGGGACCGCCATCCGCCGCGTTGCAGCTCGCGCAGCACGAGACGCGGGTCGAGTTGCAGCAGGCCGGGCGGCTGCTTGGCGCCATAGATGACCGCGGGCACCATGCCTGCCCGGCGGGATGCGCGCGCCGCCCCCTTGCCGGCCCGCTCGCGCGCTTCGGCCTCGATCGTGACGTAGTTGGCCATGGGCCGCTCCTCAACAGGTATGGCGTCGGCCTCCGGGGGTGCCAACGCGCGGCGGGCGGTGTAGCGGATCGCGGCGCGTTGGGCAACCCGCGCCGGGCATTTGCGCAGGCTGGCGGGCCCGAGAAAATTTTGCCACCGGGTCCGCCAACCGGCGCGGGGCCGGCTGACTTTTCGGGGGCACCACCCCACATGCGGGTCATGAACATCGAACAGACCGTCCTTCCGAATGGCCTCCGGGTCGTGTCCGTCAACTTGCCCGGCTTCGACAGCGCCGCCGTCGCCGCGTTCGTCAAGGCGGGCGCCCGGAACGAGACCGAGGCGAACAACGGCATCGCGCACTTCCTCGAACACATGGCGTTCAAGGGCACCGCGACGCGCAGCGCGTTGCAGATCGGCGCCGAGATCGAGGTGCTGGGCAGCAACATCAACGCCTTCACCTCGCACGAGATGACCTGCTACTTCGTGACGGGCCTCAAGACCACGGTCGCGCAGTCCGTCGCGATCCTGGGCGACGTGCTGACCGCCTCCACCTACAACGACGCCGACATCGCGACCGAGAAGGGCGTGATCCTGCAGGAGATCCGGCGCAGCGCCGACAACCCGTCGCACGTCGCCTATGACGGGTACGGTCTGACCGCCTACCCCGGCCAGAGCATTGGCCGGCCGATCCTGGGCCGTGCCGAGCTGATCGAGCAGGTGACGCGGGACTACTTCACGGGCTTCGTCGGGCAGAACTACTTCGCCGAGAACATGGTCGTCGTGGGCACCGGGGACTTCAGCCACGCATCGTTCGTCGAGCAGGTATCGGAACATTTCGGCGTCCTGCCGAGCCGTGCCGAGCCGGTCACGGTCGCGCCGGCCCACTACGTCGGCGGGCACGTCCGCAACACCGACAAGGATTTCGAGCAGGTGACGATCCTGCTCGGCCTGCAATCGGTGCCGGAAACCGATCCCACCGTCTGGGCGCACAAGGTGATGGCCCGGGCGCTCGGGGGCGGCATGTCGTCGCCGTTGTTCCAGGAGGTGCGGGAGAAGCGCGGCCTGGTGTACGCGGTCAACGCCTACTCCGACCACGGCGTGGACCACGGCGAGATGGTGATGTTCGCAGGCACCACGGCGAAGCACGTGGACGAGCTGCTGACCGTCGCCTGCGGCGAGATCGCCAAGGCCACGGCCCACGTCGCCGAGGCGGACATGACGCGGGCGAAGAACTCGCTGCTGGTCGGGCTGGCCACGGCGAAGGAGCGCCCGTTCAGCCTGGCCCGCGGCATCGCCGGCAGCCTGTTCGAGCACGGGACGATCATCACGCCCGAGGAGACGATGCGCAAGGTCGAGGCCGTGACGCTCGACGACGTGAAGGCCGCCGCGCGCATGATGGTCAAGAGCAACCCGACCATTTCGCTGGTGGGTCCGGTGCCGGACCAGGACTACCATGGGCAGGTTCGTGCGGCGCTTGCTTAAAGGGCGCGCATAGCCCGGCGGGATCGGTTACACTGCCGGGCCGATCCCGCCCGCCACCAAGGATTCCCTGTTTCAATGCCCACGCGGTTCTCCTCCGACGACCTCGGCCGCATGTTCGACGCGCGCACGTTGACCCGGGGCCGCAGCCTTCTGCTGATCGGCGCCGTCGAGGTCGGGCTGGACGGTGACGCGGTTGTCGGGACCGTCGATGACCGCGGCGAGCAGCAGACCGCAACGTTGGAGCCGCGCGACGAAGGGCAGCAGGTCGCGTTCAGTGCCCGCTGCACCTGCCAGGCCCCGGCCTGCGCGCACTTGGCCGCCACGGCGCTTGCGGCGCTTGAACGCTATCCGGCGCTGCGCCGAGCGGCGCCCTCCAGCCTGCTCGACCGCCTCGCCGCGCCGGAGAAGCGCCGGGTCGTGTTCGACCTGTCGCCCGGCCACGGCGCGCATGTCGCGGTCGTGGCTACCCTGCTCATCGGGGAAGCCACCCAGAAGGTCGAGGCGGCGACTCCGCGGCAGCTCATGGCCGACCCGTCCGTGGGCGCCGCGGTGCGCGCTTTGGCCCGGCTTCTCGGCGGCGGCCATTCCACCCGGACCGGCATCGAGGCCGGCCTGCTCCCCGACGTGCTCCAGCATCTGGTGAGTTCAGGGCAAGGCCGCTGGGCCGCGACCGGCAAGCGCCTGGTCGGCGGCGAGACGCGCAGCTTCGACGCCCACTTGCGTCCCAAGCTGCCGCCCAAGTCCGCGGTGCTGCAAAGCGAGTTCGGCCCCTGGTATGTCGATGGCGCCACGGGCGCCGTGGGCCGGGTGCGCCTGCGGCGCAAGGCGGCGACGGTCGCCCCCATCCGCCCGCGCGCTGCGGAGCGGGCGGTCGCCCCGCGCATGGGCGAGCCGGCTGTCGTCGAGGCGGAGATCACCCCCGTGGTCCGGCTCCGCCGCCTGCATTGCCCGGACGCCTTTGGCCGCCCGCAACTGCTCGACGCCCTGACGCTCGACTTCGAATACGGCGGCGTGCTGACGGAGGGCGACGACGAGCGGCAGTTCGTCCGTGTTTCCACGCCCGCCGGCCCTTCCTTCGTCCGCCGCGACCTGGGCGCCGAGATGGCCGCCTTCGACCTGCTGGGCCAGGATGGCTTCACCCAGATGCGCGTGCCCGAGGGCCGGTCCGCCAAGGGCCGCCGGGCCTTGGTGTTCGTCGGCCCGGACGCCGCCGAGCGGTGGCACCGCTTCACCGCCGTGCGGCTGCCCGCGTTGCAGGCGCTCGGCTGGCGCAACATGATCGACGGCAACTTCGGCCCGCGCCTGGTGGAAGCGGTCGGCACCTACGACGTGCAGGTGGCCGACGCCGGGCCGGGCCGCTTCTCGCTCGATTTCGGCATCGAGATCGACGGCGAGCGCATGGCCCTGCTGCCGATCCTGAGCCGCCTGATCGAGCGGGGCGGCCTGGACGCGGCGCAGGTCGTCGGCGACGAGCTGATCACCACCCTGGACGACGGCCGCGTGGTGAAGCTGCCGGCCGAGCGGATGCGACGCCTGCTGGCCGTCATGGGCGACCTGATCGAAGCCGCCGGGCGCGTGGCGGACGGCCCGCTGCTGCTGCCTGCGACCGAGGCCGCGACGGTCCTGGAGCTGGAAGACGTCGTATCCACCCGGTTCCAGAACGCGGCCACCATCAGGTCCTATGTCGCGCAGTTCCGCGACCAGGCGGACATCCCTCCGGTGGTGCTGCCCGCCTCCTTCAAGGGCGACCTGCGCCCCTACCAGAAGCACGGCCTGGATTGGCTGCAGCACTTGCGCGCCCACGGGCTGGGCGGGTTCCTCGCGGACGACATGGGGCTGGGCAAGACCGCGCAGACCATCGCCCACCTGGTGTTCGAGCACGCCGCCGGACGGCTCGACCGCCCGGCGCTGATCGTCGTGCCCACCAGCCTGATCAGCAACTGGACGGCGGAACTCGGCAAGTTCGCGCCGCACTTATCCACGGCCGTACTGCACGGCTTGGACCGGCACCAGCGCCGGCAGACCCTTGAGGGCGTCCACGTCGTCATCACCACCTACACGCTGCTGGCCCGCGACGTGATGGAGATGAAGGCGCTGCCCTGGCACGTCGTGGTGCTGGACGAGGCGCAGGCGATCAAAAGCCCGGCGGCCAAGGCCACCCGCGCCGTGTGCCTGCTGGACAGCCGCCACCGCCTGTGCCTGTCCGGCACGCCGATCGAGAACAACCTCGAGGAGCTGTGGTCGCAGTTCGCCTTCCTGATGCCGGGGCTGCTGGGCGACCGCCAGGGCTTCACCAAGCGGTTCCGCACGCCCATCGAGAAGCGGCGCGACGACACGCGGCGCATGCAGCTCGTCCGCCGCATCCGTCCGTTCATCCTGCGCCGCACGAAGTCGGAGGTGGCGACGGAGCTGCCGCCCAAGCACACCATCCTGCGCCGCATCACGCTGGCGCCCGACCAGCGCGAGCTGTACGAGGCCATCCGCGTCGCGCTGCACGAGCGGGTGCGCGAGCAGGTGGCGGAGCGCAGCCTGGCGCAAAGCCGCATCGTGGTGCTGGACGCGCTGTTGAAGCTGCGCCAGGTCTGCTGCGACCCGCGCCTGGTGAAGCTGCCCTCCGCCCAGGGCGTCGAGAGCAGCAGCAAGCTCGACGACCTGCTGGAGATGGTCTCCGAGATGATCCCGGAAGGCCGCCGCATCCTGCTGTTCTCCCAGTTCACCTCCATGCTCGACCTGATCAAGCCGCGCCTCCATGCCGCGGGCATCCCCTTCGTCGAGCTGCGCGGCGACACCCGCGACCGCGCCGAGCCGGTGCGCGCCTTCCAGGCCGGCGAGGTGCCGCTGTTCCTGATCAGCCTCAAGGCCGGCGGGCGCGGCCTGAACCTCACCGCCGCCGACACGGTGATCCACTACGACCCCTGGTGGAACCCGGCGGTCGAGAACCAGGCCTCCGACCGCGCCCACCGCATCGGCCAGACCAAGTCCGTGTTCGTTTATAAGCTCATCGGCGCCGACACGGTGGAGGAGCGCATCCTGGAGCTGCAGGAGCGCAAGGCGGAGCTGGCGAGCATCGCCTTCACCGAAGGGTCCGACCTGTCCGCCCTGGGGCAGGACGACGTGGATTACCTGTTCGGCGCCGACGCCGACCGCAAGGCGGCCTGACACCGCCTGTTTGAACCCGGCGGCGCGGTGTGCCAGAACCGCGTCG
>CAXUIQ010000248.1:0-6396 GCA_964250815.1 uncultured Acetobacteraceae bacterium | reverse complement strand
ACCCCCACCACGTCAACGGATACCATCCGCAGGCACGCCGAGCCGCTCGGCCCACGGAGCAAGTGCCGGCATGATGGAAGGGTGGAGCGCCACCCCCTCCGCCAACTGCCGGCGCTTCAGCGCGAGGCCCCGCGCGCCGGGGAGCCGCACCGCATCCATGCCCGGCGCCGGCGGGCTGGCCCGGGCGGCGTCGGCAAGCCAGGTCGTTTGGCGCAGGAAGCCGTCCAGGCCGCCGAACGCCGCCGGGTCGATGACCTGTAGGAACACGGCAGCGCCCCAGCCCTCCGATGGGTCGGCCCGGCCGAAGCCGCCCAGCGCCGCGGTCAGCGCCTCCACCAAGAGGCCCAGCGCGTAGCCTTTGTGCCCGCTGTCCAGGCCGCCGAGCGGCAGGATGGTGCCGGGCGGGTCGGTGAACAGCACTGCCGGGTCAGGCGTCGGCTGCCCGGCGGCGTCCAGCAGCCAGGGATGCGGGAGCACCGCGCCCTCGCGCTTCAGCCGTCCGGTCAGGCCGTTGGTGGTGGTGCTCGTGCTCACGTCCAGCAGCACCGGGTCGCCCTGCGTCGGGAACCCGGCGGCGATCGGGTTGGGCGTGATGAACGCCCGCGTGCCGCCGAACGGCGCGACGCTGGCGACCGAGGGATCGGAGCTTTGCAGCAGCACGACCATGCCCCGCTCCGTGACCCGGGTCAGGTAGGCCGCGAGGCAGGCGATGTGGTGGCTGCGGCGGATCACGACGGTCGCCGTGCCGTGCCCAGCGGCCCGCTCCAAGGCAAGGTCGATGGCCCGCGTCACCAGCCACGGCCCCGGCAGCCGCCGCCCGTCCCACAACACGCTGGCGCCGCGGTCGCTCAAGGCGTCCCACTCGCCCGCCGTCGCCATGCCGCCGGTGGCAATCGCGTCGAGGTAGCCCGGCAGCAGCGCCAGGCCGTGCGTGGTGTGGCCGAGCAGGTCGCCCTCCACCAGCACCTCGGCCACCGTCGCCGCGCGTTCGGCGGCGAGGCCGGAGGCTTCCAGCAAGGCTTGCGCGAAGCTGAGCAGGCCAGCATGGCGGTGAAGCGGCTCGGTCATCGGCGGCGTCTCCCTCCGGGCGAAGGTAGCACGCAAAACAGTGCGTGACGCGAGGCACTCCGGATGGTTACGTTGCGTCCATGCCGATTGCCGGCCCTGCGCAGCACGCGCCGGAGAACCGGGCGACGGCGGGGGGTGGCGCCATGCGGTCCTGGTTCCTGTCCATCGCGGCTGCCTGCTCGCTTGCGCTGCCCGTTCTCGCGCTGCACGGGCCGGCAGCGGCGCAAACGCGGCATTACAGCTTCGGCTACGACCAGCCGCGCACCACGGGCTTCGGCATCGCCGCCGACATCTTCGCGGCGTCGCTCAGCAAATCGAGCCGCGGCACCATGGTCATCGACCAGTTCCCTGGCGCGCAGCTCGGCCAGGAGCCGCAGGCCTTGCAGAAGATCCGCACCGGCGACATCGACTTCCTGATCACCAGCACCGCCAACGCCGCGACGCTGTCGCCGCAGTCCGGCGTCATGAGCCTGCACTACCTGTTCAAGTCGGAGGACCACCTGGCGAAGTGCCTCGCCGACCCCGCCATCGTGGCCGCGATGCACGCGCTCTTCGACGAGACGGTGACGGGCGCCCACGTCTTGGGCCTCGCGACGCTGGGCTTGCGCGACCTGTACGGCAAGAAGGAGATCCGCCGGGTCGAGGACCTGCGCGGCCTCAAGATCCGGGTGCAGGCGACGGCGACGGAGGACGCGATCTTCCCGGGCTACGGGGCGCAGACCGTGCACATGCCGTTCGGCAGCGTCTATACCAGCCTGCAAACCGGCGTCGTCGATATGGCCGAGAACGGCGTCAACGTTTACCTGGCCAACAAGCACTACGAGACCGCCCCGGTCATGTCGATGACCCAGCACGAGGCCAACAACTCGCTGCTGTGGGTGTCGGACAAGGTGTGGTCCGGGCTTACGGAAGAACAGCGCGGCTGGGTGCAGGCGGCGGCCGACGAGGTGTCCCGCACCCAGCCTGCCCGCGCCCTGGCGCTGGAAACCGAGAGCCAGGCGAAGCTCGCGAAGATCGGCGTGAAGTTCGTCACCGACGTGGACAAGTCGGGCTTCATCGCCGTGGCCCTGCCGTTCCAGGACAAGCTGGCGGACGGCCTCGGGCCGCACGCGGTGAAGATCCTGGCGCTGATCCGGGCGGTGCAGTGATGGCCGGTCCCGCGCTTCCCATCGTCGCGCAGACCGACCGGCACCTGAAATGGCGGGCGCTCGACGGGCTGGAGCACGCGCTGATGGTCGCGTGCGGCGTGTGCCTCGCCTGCTTCTCGGCCTCCGTGTTCATGGACGTGCTGACGCGCGAGCTGGGCCATCCCTGGCTGTGGCTGCAGGAGGTCACGATGGCCTTCTTCACCTACGGCGTGTTCTGCGGCACCGCGGTCGCCACCCGGCGGCAGGACCACCTGCAGCTCTCCGCGCTCACCGACGCGATGCGCGGCCCCATGCGCGCCGTGTTCGAGGTGTTCAACCGCGGCGTCGTGCTGGCCGTGGGCCTCGCCATGGTGTTCTACGGCACGGAGAACTTCCTGAGCGGCTTCAGCAGCTTCCGGATGCCCTCGATGCTGCCCATCGCTTACCTGTACTGGCCCATCCCCGCCTGCGGCGCGCTGGTCGCGCTGTTCAGCCTGGAGCAGATCGTGAACGGCCTGCGCCACGGCTTCGTGGCGATGGAGGCCCCGGCCAGCGAGGCGCCCGCGCACGCCGCCGCCATCTAGATGGCGGCCGACAGTGCCCTGACCCTGGGGCTGATGACCGCGCTGTTCCTGGGTCTCGGCTACCTCGGCGTGCCCGTCGCCTTCAGCCTGATCGCCGGCGTCCTGGTCGGCACGGCGATGACGCCCATCAGCTTGCAGTCCATGATGGGCCAGCTCTTCAACGGCATCGACAGCGAAAGCCTGATGGCCATACCGTTCTTCCTGCTGGTGGGGGAGCTGATGACCTCGGCCAACGTCGTGGTCCGCATCGCCGACCTGTCGCAGGCGCTGGTGGGCCACGTGCGCGGGGGGCTGGCCCAGGTCACGACGGTGTTCAGCATGTTCTTCTCCGGCATGTCGGGGTCAAGCTCTGCCGACGTCGCCGTGCTGTCCCGCACCATGGCGCAGCCGATGGCGCTGGAGGGCTACCGGCCCGAGTTCGTGGCGGCGCTGATCGCGGCGGCCAGCACGATCGCGGCCCTGGTGCCGCCGTCGATCATGGCGGTGGTGTACGGGGCCATCGGCAACGTCTCGATTGCCGGGCTGTTCCTGGGCGGCATCGTGCCGGGGCTGATGATCGGCGCCGGGCTGATGGTGTATTGCTACTTCTTCGGCCCGCTCGGCTTCCAGCGCCCGCGCGCCACGCTGCCGCAGTTCGGCCGGGCGGCGCGCGGGGCGGCGCTGCCGATGATGATCCCGCTGATCCTGCTGGGCGGCATCATGACCGGCTGGTTCACGCCGACCGAGGCCGGGGTGGTGGCCATCGCCTACATCCTGCTGGTGGTGCTGCCGCTGCTGAAGCCCGGGCACTTCCGCCGCCTGCCGCGCGATTTCGTCGAGGCCGGGCTGGTGTTCAGCCTGCCGCTGATCACCATTGCGGCGGCGTCCGCCTTCGGCTGGCTGGTGGCGTACTTGCGCGGCCCCATCGTGGTCGCCGGCTGGATCGGCAACGCCGCCGGCACCGACCCGATGGCGATCATGTTCCTGCTGGTGGCCGTGTTCGTGATCGTGGGCGACTTCATCGAGCCGATCCCGGCCATCATCATCTTCATGCCGGTGGTGAACCAGTTGACGGAAAGCGCCGGCATCAATCCGGTCCACATGGGCATCGTGCTGATCGTGACGCTGGCCTTCGGGCTGATCACGCCGCCCTATGGCCTGGCGCTGCTGATGGCGAGCAAATTCGTGGGCGTGCGGTTCTCGGCCGCGCTGCGGGCGTCGCTGCCGATCTATCTGATCTTCTTCGCAACCATCGCGTTCACGATCTTCGCGCCCAGCGCGATCCTGTTCTTGCCCAAGACGCTGTTCCCGGAGTCCGTAGGCTGCTTCAAGGCGCCGGGCGGGAGCGGTTACATCTGTCCATAGCCGCCGTCAAACTCGCTGCCCAGGCTCCGCACCAAGCAACCACTCCGACATACCGTGCGAACGCTTGCAATTCCAGCCGGGTGTATTTACAATTTTATCAATACCTGGGATGGTCCGGTGCCCGGTTTCGAATGGGATCTTGAGAAGGCACGGATCAACCTGCTCAAGCACGGCGTCGCGTTCGAGGACGCCGTGCTTGTGTGGTCAGACCCGTTGCACCTGATTCGTTTTGACCGCAGCGAGGGCGGCGAGGATCGATGGCACGCTTTGGGTTTGGCTGCGGGCATCGTGCTGCTGGTTGTGGTGCACACCTACCCCGGCAGCAATGATGAGGTCATCCGTTTGGTCAGTGCACGGCGGGCAACAAGGCGTGAGCGCAGGGTATATGAGGATGGTGGTTTCTAAAGAACAGCAGAGCCGCCTTGAACGACTTGCGGCAGCTTCCGAGGACGACATCGACACGTCGGACATTCCAGAGGTGCTGGACTGGTCCGGCGCCGTCCGTGGCGGCCTTTACAAAGCCCGCAAGGAAACGGTTACGATCAGGCTGGATGCCGATGTGCTCGCGTGGTTCCGGGGTCACGCCGAGGGCGGTCGGGGCTACCAGACTGCGATCAACCGGGCGTTGCGGCAGTATATCGCGGCAAATGGACGCTCAGGCGCACGGGCGGTGTTCGAACGCTAACCTACGACCGGAAACGTCGCGGCAATCGCCCAGGCGAAGGCCAGCGCGACTGCCACCGCGCCCACCAGCGGATGCCCAACTTTCCGGTATGTCCAACCGCTGAACAGCCCGTAAACGGCCAGGAACAGCAGGATGACGGGCACGATGATGACCAGGAAGAACAGCCGCGCCGGGTTCAGCGCGATGGCCAGGACGAGCGACAGCACGAAGAACGCCTTGGTCGCGGCGTAGGCGCCCCATCGGGCGCCCGGGCCGCGCGTCGCCCACTCGTCGGTCGCCGAGTACAGCAGCGTGCCGATCAGCACCGCCG
This sequence comes from uncultured Acetobacteraceae bacterium, assembly GCA_964250815.1. Classification (GTDB taxonomy): domain Bacteria; phylum Pseudomonadota; class Alphaproteobacteria; order Acetobacterales; family Acetobacteraceae; genus CAHJXG01. The sequence continues at coordinate 1,278 of CAXUIQ010000248.1, read as the reverse complement.
CCATGATCGGCGCCCGGCTCGGCGGCAGCATGAAGGAGGTCACGTAGCGGTCGATCGGCGCCCCGACCGCCAGGATGCAGTAGCCCGCCACCAGCGCCGTCGCGAGGAGGAACGGCACGGCGCGGAACCGCCCGGCGATGGGCCGCCGCAGCAGCCACAGGCCCGCCGCGGTCAGCAGCCCATACGCCGCGTAATGCACGGTCAGGTAGTCGCCCAACAGGCTCGGCAGGAAGTCGGTCGGCAGCCGCCACAGGACCAGCGGCACCAGCAGCGCCGGCAGCACCGCGAGCGGCAGCAGGCTCCGCCAACGCAGCCCGGCGCCCAGCGGCACGGCGGACACGCGCGGCAGCAGGCCCGAGAGCGGCCAGGCCAGCGCCACCAGCCCCCCATACAGCAACCCGAGCCACGGTCCCCGCGCATCAATCCACCCGTCGCCATGCCGCCCGAAAGCCTGGTCCAGCCAATCCAGCGCCTCCACCAGGCTTTGCCGGCTGAACAGCACGCCGATGTGCTCGACCCCGCCGGACAGGGTGGACCGCCGGGCGGTGCCGTCCTCGAACCGCCCATACGTTTCCCGCTGCTGCGCCGCGTCGCCCCCGGTCATGCGGGCGATGCGCAGCCCTTCGTCCCGGATCATCGCCGGCTCCAGCGCGCCGGCGATGACCAGCAGGTTGCGGGGCGAGTCCGCCGTCACGCCGGGCGAGAACAGGGACACTGCGACCGTCGCCTGGATGTCCGGATGCGCCCGCGCGTAGCGCACGACGACATCGGACGCCATGGAATGGCCGAGCAGGGCCATGCGCTCGCCCCCCGGCAGCCCGTGCGCGAACCCGGCCACCGCGTCCAGCGCCTGCATCAGCACCGCGTTGCGCGCGGCGTTGTCGGCGAGGCCGCCGGTCAGCGGCGCCGGGTTGCGGCCGTGGCCGGGGAAGTCGAACGTCACCACGCGGAACCCGTTCTGCGCCAATGTGACCGCGAACGGCAGCATGAGCTGCTGCGACCCGGCGAACCCGTGCGCGACCACCACGACCGGCGCCGGCTCCGTCGCGGACCGTGCGAACACCGTGACCGGGATGGCGCCGACCCGCGCCTTGACCACCACCAGGCCGGCCTCCGCCGCCTCCAAATGCCAGAGTCCAGTCATGATCGCCGCCAGCGCGAGAGCCGCGACCAGCAGCCGCGCCGCGCCGTCCATTTTCATCCGCATTCGTCGTCCTGGCCGCTGGTCGTATGTGTCAGGATGCTGTTACAGTCCACCCGTCATGTCCACCTTACTCA
>CAXUIQ010000247.1:0-6438 GCA_964250815.1 uncultured Acetobacteraceae bacterium | reverse complement strand
GTCCGGCACCGGGCGGCCCGGCACTACCTCGGTCACGGCGCGGATGCGCGCCAGCCCGCCCGCGCGCAGCCTCGGGTCCAGCGCGTCGCGCACCCCGTCGCCCACCAGGTTGACCCCGATCGCGATCAGCAGGATCGCCAGGCCCGGCACCGCGGCCACGTGCGGCGCCACGTTGATCAGGTTGCGCGCGTTGCCCAACATGCCGCCCAGGTCCGCCACCGGCGGCTGCGCGCCGAGGCCCAGGAAGCTCAGGCCCGCGGTCTCCAGGATCATCCAGCCGACGGAGGTGGAGGCGGTGACGACCACCACCGGCAGCACGTTGGGCAGCAGCTCGGTGGCGATGATGCGCGGGTTGGATTGCCCCATCAGCCGGGCGGCGGCGATGAAGTCGGCCTGGCGCAGGCTGACGGTGGCGCCGCGCACGGCGCGGGCAAAGAACGGCACGTTGACGACGATGATGGCGAGCATGGCGTGGCCCAGGCTCGGCCCCAGCGCCGCCACGATGGCGAGCGCCAGCAGCAGGTAGGGGAACGCCATCAGCATATCGACGCCGCGCATCACCAGCGTATCGACCGCGCGCCCGTAGTAGGCCGCCACGACGCCCAGCGCCGAGCCGACGAGGGACGACACCGCCGCCGCGGCCACGCCGACCAAGAGGCTGAGCCGCGTGCCCCAGATCACCCGGCTCAGCAGGTCGCGCCCAAGCTCGTCGGTGCCGAGCCAGTGGCCCGGCGCCAGTGGGCGCGCCATGCGGTGCAGGATGTCCGTATGGTCCGGGTCAGCCAACGGCAGCACCGGCACTGCGAGCACGCAGGCGATCACGAGCAGGAGCAGCACGGCACCCGCGACCGCCGGGCCGCTGCGGGCGAAGCGGCGCCACAGGCCGGCGCGGGCCGCCGTGCGTCGTGGCGGGGCCGGTGCCAAGGCTGCTTCCTGCGCGCCGCTCATGCGCTGCGTATCCGCGGATCGAGCAGCCCTTGCGCCACGTCGGTCAGCAGGTTGATCAGCACGTAGGCGGCGGCGACGATCAGCACGCCGCCCTGCACCAGGATGATGTCGCGGGTGGAAATGGCGTTGACCAGCATCCGGCCGATCCCCGGCCATTGGAACACGCTCTCGATATAGACCGCGCCCCCCAGCACGTAGCCGGCCTCGATGCCGATGATCGGCACCACGCCCACCAGCGCGTTGAGGAAGGCGTGGCGCAGGATGACCTGGCCCTCCCGCAGCCCCTTCGCCCGCGCGGTGCGCACGTAGTCCTGCCGCATCACCTCCAGCATCGCGGTGCGGGTCAGCCGGACCAGCACCGCCGCCGGCACCGCCGATAGCGCCAAGGTCGGCAGGACCAGGTGCCGGGCGATCTCGAAGGCTCCGCTGGGTCCGAACATCTCCTGCATCCCGCCTGCCGGCAGCCAGGCGAGGCGCACGGCGAACCACAGGATCAGCAGCATCCCGAGCCAGAAGGAGGGGGTGGACACGCCGAGCAGCACCACGAGGGTGATCACCCGGTCCGGCCAGGCGTTCTGCCGCATGGCGGCCATGATGCCGAGCAGGATGCCGACCACGCTGCACAGCGCGAGCGAGACGCCGGCGAGCAGCAGCGTCGGGAACAGCCGGTCGAGCAGCTCGTCCAGCACCGGGCGGTGCAGGATGTAGGACTGGCCGAGGTCGCCGCGCAGCACGCCGCTGATCCAGATCAGGTAGCGCACCGGCATGGGCCGGGTCAGGCCGAGTTCCGACCGCACCTTGGCGAGGTTCTCGGGCGTGGCGAAGGTGCCGAGGATGGAGGTCGCGGGGTCGCCCGGCACCAGCCACATGACGACGAACACGATCACCGTGACGCCCAGCAGCACCGGGACCAGCAGCGCCAGGCGGGTAAGGACGAAGCGGGTCATGAGTTGCGACACCGGGGGCGCCGCCGCGGGCAGCCGAGCCTCATGCCTTGTAGGTCCGGTCGAAGCGGGTGCCGAAGGAGGGCATCAGGAAGAAGTCCTTGACCCGCACGCTCGCCACCGCGTTCTGCTTCCAATGGCAGACGAACACCCAGGGCGCGTCGTCGTGGACGAGGCGTTCGAGCTGGTCGTACAGCTCCGCGCGCTTGCCCGCGTCCGTCTCGGCGCGCGCCGCGTCGATCAGCCGGTCCACCTCCGGGTTGGAATACGATCCCGAGTTGACCGCGGCCCCGGTGCGCAGCGCCAGCGACGGGTGCATGTCGGGGTCGGTGGTCATGAAGGACATCTCGGCGATGTCGGCCGTCTTCATGCCGCCGTTCAGCCGGCCGAGGTAGGTGTTCCACTCGTAGCTCTCGATCTTGGCGCGGATGCCCACCGCTTCCAGGTCCGCCTGCATGGCGCTCGCCATCAGCACGGGCGACAACATGCCGGAGCCGTTCTGGGTCACGTAGAAGGTCACGTCGATGCCCTTGGGATAGCCGGCCTCCGCCAGCAGCGCCTTCGCCTTCGCGGGGTCGTAGGCGTAGGGGGCCACGGCCTTGTCGTAGGCCCAGGAAAAGGCGGGCGGGGTGACGCTGGCGGCCACCGTCGCCGTGCCTTTCAGCAGGTCGTCCACGATGCCCTGCCGGTTGATGGCGTAGTTCACCGCCTGGCGCACCCGCTTGTCGTCGAACGGCTTCTGCTTGGTGTTGAGCATCAGGTACCAGAGGTGCGGCCCCTGCTGCTCGTAGTACTGGAACCGCTTGTCCTGCTTCAGTTCGGGCACGTTGTCGGCCGGCACCTCGATGGTGAGGTCGGTTTCCCCGGACAGCATCCCGCTGACCCGCGAGGTTTCCTCGACGATGGGGCGGAACACCAGCCCGTCGAGCTTGGGGGCGCCGCGCCAGTATCTCTTGTTCGCGGCCAGGACCACGCGCTGGTTGCTTTCCCACAACTGGAACACGAACGGCCCGGTGCCGCCGCCGTGGCGGGAGAACTCCTTGTCGTATTGCTTCACCGCCGAGGGCGAGATGCCGGCGATGCTGCCGACGCCGGCCGCCAGCATGGTCAGCATCGGCGCGTAGGGTTCGCGCAGGTGGAACACCACGGTCGCCGGGTCCGGCGCGTCCGTGCGCTCGATGGGACCGAGGGTGAAGATGAACGGGAACGGGCCGGTGTGGTAGTACGGGTGCTCCTTGTCCAGCACGCGGTCGAAGTTGAACTTCACCGCCTCCGCATCGAAGCGGCTGCCGTCGTGGAACAGCACGCCGTCGCGCAGCTTGAAGGTGTAGGTCTTGCCGTCCGGGCTGACCGTCCAGGAGGTCGCAAGGCCCGGCTCGATCTCCAGCGAGGCGTCGCGGAACCGGGTCAGCCCGTCGTACATGTTGGACAGGATGCGGAAGTCGCTCACCGTGATCGCCTGCGCCGGGTCGAGCGTTTGCAGCTCGGCCAGGTGGCCGATCACCAGCGCGTTGGGCGGCGTCTGCGCCCGCCCGGCGGTCTGCGGCCCGGCGGCCAACGCCGCGGCGCCGAGGCCCATGAGGAACGGCCGTCGGGGTAAGCTGGGCATTGGGTCAAGCTCCTTTTCTGCACCATGCCTGGGTACGGGGGCGCTCGTCCATCAATCCGACTGCCGTACGCACGTCCCAGGGCGCTATATGCCGGGAGGTTCGTGCAGGACGTGTGCCACGCGCAGCGGACCGTGCCGCCGCCGGACTCCATGGCGCGAAATTCCGTTTGCCAGCGCCTCGCCTTCGGCGGACAAACATCCCGAAAGGGAAGGACACGCACCATGCTTCTGACCGGCAGGACCGCCGTGATCTCCGGCGCCGCCAGCACGCGCGGCATCGGCCGCGCCACAGCCCGCCTGTTCGCCGAGCACGGCGCCCGCGTCGCCGTCCTGGACCTCGACGGCCCGGGCGCGTCGGAGGCGGCGGCGTCGCTGCCGGGCGAGGGGCACATGGGCCTCATCTGCGACGTGACCGACCGGCAAGCGTGCCTGGCCGCGGCGAAGGACGTGCTGTCCGCCTTCGGCACCGCCGACATCCTGGTCAACAACGCCGGCATCAGCCAGCCGATCAAGTTCCTGGACATCGCGCCCGAGAACTACGACGCCGTGCTGGACGTGAGCCTGCGCGGCACGCTGTACCTCAGCCAGGCCTTCATCCCGTCCATGCGCGAGCGGCGGCGCGGCTCGGTCGTCTGCCTGTCGTCGGTGTCGGCGCAGCGCGGCGGCGGCATCTTCGGCGGCCCGCATTACTCGGCGGCCAAGGCCGGGGTGCTTGGCCTCGCCAAGGCGATGGCGCGGGAGTTCGGACCGGACAACATCCGGGTGAACGCGGTCACGCCGGGCCTGATCCAAACCGACATCACGGCGGGCAAGCTCACGGACGCCATGCGGGCGGAGATCCTGAAAGCCATCCCGCTGGGCCGCCTGGGCGAGGCCACGGACGTGGCCGGCGTGTGCCTGTTCCTGGCGTCCGACCTTTCATCCTACCTCACTGGCGCGACCATCGACGTGAACGGCGGAATGCTGATCCATGGGTGACGCCGCGCTGTCCAACACCAGCCTGGCCGAGCGGGCGCTCCGCATCCGCCGCCACGCGCTGCGCATGGGGGAGGTCCAGGGCCAGGGCTACGTCGGCCAGGCGCTCGGCATCGCCGACGTGCTGGCGGTCGCCTACTTCCACGCCCTGCGCTTCCGCGCGCCCGACCCGGCCTGGGACGGGCGGGACCGCTTCCTGCTGTCCATCGGCCACTACGCCATCGCGCTGTATGCCGCGCTGATCGAGGCCGGCATCATGCCGGAGGAGGAGATCGGGACCTACGGCGCGGACGGCAGCCGGCTGCCGATGTCCGGCATGGCGTCCTACACGCCGGGCATGGAGATCAGCGGCGGCTCGCTGGGCCAGGGCCTCAGCATCGCGGTCGGCATGGCCCTCGCCCTGAAGCGCAAGGCGTCGGGCGCCCTGGTTTACAACCTGCTCTCGGACGGGGAGCTGAACGAGGGCGCCACCTGGGAGGCGGCGATGAGCGCCGCGCACTGGCGGCTCGGCAACCTGATCGCGCTGGTGGACGTGAACAACCAGCAGGCGGACGGCGCATCCTCCGGCGTCCTGGGGTTCGAGCCGCTCCTCGCCCGGTGGGAAGCGTTCGGCTGGCACGCGCAGCGGGTGGACGGCCATGACATCCCGGCGCTGGTCGCCGCCTTCGACCAGGCCCGGTCCCTCGATGCGCCGAAGCCGCGCGTGCTGATCTGCGACACCCTGATGGGGCGCGGCGTGCCGTTCCTGGAAACGCGGGAAAAGACGCACTTCATCCGCGTTGAACCGGCTGAATGGCGCCTGGCGCTCGATGCGCTCGAAGCAGGGAACACCCCATGAGCCAGACCGTGCCGCCGCCGCCAGCCGCCAAGCCGCGCCTGACCACCTCCGCCATGATCGCCTCGCTTGCCGCCGAAGGGCAGCGCACCCGCCCGGCGCCGTTCGGGCACGCCCTGGCCCGGCTGGCGCAGGAGCGGCCCGAGATCGTCGGCCTTTCCGCCGACCTCGCCAAGTACACCGACCTGCACGTCTTCGCCCAGGCCTTCCCGGGCCGCTTCTACCAGATGGGCATGGCGGAGCAGCTCCTGATGGGCGCCGCCGCCGGGTTCGCGCGGGAGGGGTTCCTGCCGTTCGCCACGACCTACGCCGTGTTCGCCGCACGCCGGGCCTACGACTTCATCGCCATGGCCATTGCCGAGGAGAACCTGCCGGTCAAGATCGTCTGCGGCCTGCCCGGCCTGACCAGCGGCTACGGCCCGAGCCACCAGGCGACGGAGGACGTGGCGATCTTCCGCGGCCTGCCGAACCTGGTCATCGTCGATCCCTGCGACGCCGTGGACATCGAGGGCGCGGTGCCCGCCATCGCGGAGCATCCAGGGCCGGTCTATATGCGGCTGCTGCGCGGCCAGGTGCCGGTGGTGCTGGACGAGTACGACTACACGTTCGCGCTCGGTCGCGCGGCGCTGCTGCGGGACGGGGCGGACGTGCTGATCATCGCCTCCGGCTTCATGACGATGCGGGCGCTGGAAGCGGCCAAGGCGTTGGGGGCCGACCGGATCGGGGCCGCGGTGCTGCACAGCCCCACCCTCAAGCCTTTGGACGAGGCCGCGATCCTGCGGGAAGCCTCCAAGCCCGGGCGCCTGGTCGTCGCGGCTGAGAACCATTCCGTCGTCGGCGGGCTGGGGGAAGCGGTGGCGGGCCTCCTGATGCGCTCCGGCGTGCATCCGGCGTTCCGGCAGGTCGGCCTGCCCGACGAGTTCCTGGCCGCAGGCGCCTTGCCGACGCTGCACGACCGCTACGGCATCTCGACCGCCGCGGTGGTCGCCTCCGTGAAGGAATGGCTGGCGTGAGCGGCGCGAACACCGCCGGCACGGTCGGCTTCGTCGGCCTGGGCGCCATGGGGCTGCCGATGGCGCTGAACCTGCTGAAAGCCGGCTATGCCGTGCGGGGCTTCGACCTGAACC
>CAXUIQ010000246.1:675-6483 GCA_964250815.1 uncultured Acetobacteraceae bacterium | reverse complement strand
CCCTGCCCTTTGACGTGGACGCCCTGCCCAAGCTCGACCTCGGTCCCTGGCCCGAGGGGCTCAGCCTGCGCCGGGAAGACATGTACGGCGACGACGGGCGGTGAGCGTCGTCGACACCAACGTCCTCGTCCATGTCAGCGCCAAGGCATCGCCCGACCATCCCAGGGCGGTTGCTGCCCTCGCCCACTTGGCAACACGCGGCCCGGTCGCGGTCACGCGCCAGATCCTGCGTGAGTTCCTGTCCGCCACGACCCGGCCGCAGTCTTGGGCAAGGGCCGCCACGCTGGCTGAGGCCACAGCGGCCACCGACGGCTTCGTCCAGCGCTTTGCCGTGCTGGAAGACGGGCCAGCCGTGTGGAACGAGCTCATGGCCTTGACCCGTGGCTTCGCGTTTGGCGGCAAGCAGGTGCATGACGCCAACATCGTGGCCACCATGCTGGCCCACGGCGAAACGCGGCTGCTGACCTTCAATGCGGCAGACTTCCAGCGCTACGGCAGCCTGGTCGAGGTCGTCGTCCCATGATGTCGCTGCACGACCAGCAGGGCGGGCGCAAGTACCTCACCCGCGAGGAGCATGCGCGCTTCCTCCTCGCTGCCGACCAGGCGCCGCGCGACGTGCGCGCCTTCTGCCACACGCTGGGCTGGTCGGGATGCCGGATCAGCGAGGCGCTCGCGCTCACGGCCGAGCGGATCGACGTCGCGACGGGCACGATCACCTTCGAGACCCTGAAGAAGCGCAGGACAGGGCTGTTCCGCGCCGTGCCGATCCCGCCCGAGCTCGCCACCATGCTCGACCTGGTGTTCGGGCTGCGCGGCCTGAAAGGACTTGCCGCTAAGGCTCCGCTCTGGCCTTGGTCGCGCGCCACCGCCTGGCGCCGGGTCAAGGAGATGCTGGCCGCGGCCGGGATCGAGGGCGCCCAGGCCAGCCCCAAGGGGCTGCGCCACGCCATGGGGGTGGCGGCCGTGGGCCAGGGCATCCCGCTCAACCTGGTGCAGCGCTGGATGGGCCACGCCCAGTTCACCACGACGGCGATCTACGCCGAGGCGGTCGGCGAGGAGGAGCGCGCCATCGCCGCCCGCATGTGGCGGTGAGCAACGCTGCCATTCTCAGGCGCCTCGAACATGGCCTTCTGGCAGCATCCGCGCGAGTCTTCACGGTAGCGCCGGAAATGCGCCGCTGATCGGGCAGGGGAAGCGGTCACGAGAACCAAACCGTTGTCGTGAGTGGCTGGTTTCCGGGCCGGACAGGGCGTTTCCGCCCACGACGACCCCGCAGCAATCAACCCACGATCATTCCGCTGTGCCCGAGGCTGTCGTGAAGCGGGCGCTCCCGAGCGGGTATTGGGGCGGCTAGGGACCGTGCCGACGGCGGCCCCTACGCCGGCGTAAGCCGCTGATCCGACATGGAACGCGGCGGGTCAGGAATCATGGCCCGGCCGCCACCATAAAAATCCGCGCGTATGCTGCTGGTGGGTCGGCAGGTGACCAGCGTCACATCCACCCAGGTGCGCCCGTTCTACAGCCAGCTGTCCGCAAGAACTCGGCGGGAAACGCACCGAAAGGAAAAAGACATGGACAGTGGCACAATCGCGCCGGCTCGCGCCGCCATCATGCCAGAGACGGCTCCGGGCAATGGAGCTCGGGGAGGGGTAAGTCCCATTCTCAATGGCTCTGCGCTCAAAGGACAAACAGGAACGGTCAGCGCTGGCGGCACGGCATCCGCCGTTCACCCGAACTTCAGCTATCACGGCGGCCCGGTCGTCACCTGCCCCCTGGTCAATGTAAGCTTCTGGGGATCGGCCTGGACCACGGATCCGACCCACCTTGCCCGGGCCGGACGGCTGGCGCAATTCCACAAGGACCTGGTCGGCAGCAATTTCATGAACGTGCTGAGCCAGTACGGCGTCGGCAAGGGCGTCTACGTCAACACGTCATTTTTCGCCAATGTCGCGGCTGACCTGAGCGGGGCAGCCATCCAGGACATGCTCCAGGCGGCGATCAACTCCGGTGCCTTGGCCGAGCCGACCAACGGCAACACCTGTGTCATCGTGTATCTTGCCGATGGCATCACCGTCCATGACGGTTCAATCGTCATGTGCGCGGCCGCCAGCGACGACGCGTTTGGATTTCACAGCTGGTTCAACACCACGGCCGGGCACCCGCTCTACTACGCGATCATCCCCGGGTTGGCGGATGCCTGCATCCGGAGCTCCTGCCCAGGTGGCGATGCGTCATGCTCGCTGAAGCTGACCGAGACGCAAGAGCAGCGGCAGACCCAGGTCGCCAGCCACGAGTTCGCCGAAATGACCACCGACCCGCAGCTCAACGGCTGGTATGATGGAAACGCCAGCGGCGAGAACGGCGACCTCTGCAATGGTGAGAGCGCCACCATCACGGTGGGTGCGAACACCTGGACCGTTCAGCGGACATACAGCAAAGCTGATGACACGGGTGCCCCGGGTGCCGTGTTCTGCCGGTCTGAAGCGCCAGCGCCGATCCCGAAACTTCCAGGTGGTCCGGCGGCCCGGTCGGGTGCCGACCTGCTCGCCAGCCGGATCATGCCACACGACCGCGTGCTGCCGTTGCCGCCAGTGCATTTCGATACTGCCACCGGCCAGCACACGCGCACTCCGGCAGACTTGGTGAGCTACGTCACCCGTGCCTTCTCCCCGCTTCCGCATGGCACGCTCGTGAGCGATCTAGCTGATTTCCTGCGCCAGGCAGCCGACGCGGTCGGCGCGAAGGCTTGATCGGGTCCTGAACCGCGCAGAGTTTGCCAGAGGCGTTTTGGTTTGAGTGCCTGATGTGGCTGTAGGCGCAGACCGGCCATTCCTGGGGTGGTGAGCGATGGAGGACTGGCGCGAGCTGAACTGGGCCAATTGGGACGAGCGGGTGGCAGTCCACCTAGGGCCGGGCGGCTATGATCTGGCGCCGCTGCGTGCCGGCCAAGGCCGCCTGGACGCCATCGTGGAGGCGGAGCTTGGCAGCGTCGCCGGGCTGCGCGTGCTGCATCTGCAGTGCCATTTCGGCAAGGACAGCCTGGTCCTGGCCAGCCGCGGCGCGGAAGTCACGGGCCTCGACTTCTCAGGGCCCGCCATCGAGGCGGCGCGCGGGCTTGCGGCGGAACTCGGCCTTTCCGCGCGCTTCGTGCAAGCCGACCTGTATGACGCGCCGACGGCGATCCCAGAGCCGGCGTCCTTCGACCTGGTCTTCACGACCTGGGGCACGATCACCTGGCTGCCCGACGTGGCGCGCTGGGCCGGCGTCGCTGCCCACTTCCTGCGGCCAGGGGGCGCACTGTACTTCGCGGACGCGCATCCGGCGGCCCTGGTGTTCGATGACATGGCGGGCACGGACGCGAGCGGCAGGCCCGGCTGGTTCGCGCCCTACTTCGGGCGCGAGCCGGTGCCGTACGATGATCCGTGCGACTATTCGGACCCGGATGCGCGGCTCGTCAACTCGCGCCAGGTCGGCTGGATGCACCCGCTGGGCGACATCCTGGGCGCGCTGCAAGCCGCCGGCCTACGGCTGGAGTGGCTGCACGAACACCCGCGCGTGACGTCGCGCAACCTCCGCTGCCTGGTGCGCGACGCGGACGGGTGCTGGACCTGGCCGGACCGTCCGTGGCTGCCGCTTTCCGTCAGCTTGCGTGCCGTGCGAGGCTGAACCGAGCAGGGCGCCGCCGGGCGACCGCATCCCGCCGGGACGAATGCCGGCCGGGCTCCATCACGGGCCGGCCGCGGCGAGGCGAAAGCCTTCCAGCAGGTTCTTCCTCGCGACCGCATCGCCTATGCTGCGCACAAAGTGTTCCTCGCGCTCTACTGCGTCCGGCTCCAGGCGGATCAGGCGGCCGAACACCTCCGCGGCCTCGTCCCGTCGCCCGAGCTGCGCCAGGCTTGCTGCAAGCGAATGGTGAACGGGCGCCCAGTTCGGCCGGAGCGCAAGCGAGCGGCGTGCGGCCGCCACAGCCGCCTCATAGTCGCCCAGCAAGTAGTGGGACAACGACAGGCCGGAGAGCCAGACGTTCATTCTCGGATCGCGCGGGCTCAAGCGCAACGCGAGTTCGGCGGCCTGCACCGCCTCTGCTGGGCGGCCCGTGCAGGCAAGCGGCGTCGCCAGCCGGGCGCGCGCGGCGACGTGGCTGGGATTGCACGAGAGCGCCTGCCCGAACGCCGCCAGGCACTCCTCCCACTCAGCCTCGGCGATCAGGTGCGTCTCGCCGAGAGAGTACCAGCTCTCCCCGGAGCAGCCGTCGAGGCGGACAGCCTCGCGGGCGAGGTCGAACGCCTCGGCGAACCCGCTCTGCCGGGACACGTTCGTCCAACCGTTCTCCGCCGCGATCGCGGTCGCCCGCGCCAGCGCTCCCCAGCCAAGGGCGTAGCTGGGATCAATGGTGATCGCCTCGCGGAAAAGGCGACGCGCCTCCGCAGCGTTTGCGGCCGTCCTTTGGAACTGGTGCCAAAGTCCCCGTTGCAGGGCGAGGTAGGCGTCGAGATCGCCGGCGCGGCCGACCGCGGCGGCGCGGTCCCGCTCCCGGCGCGCCAACTCGGCTTCCAGACGCCCGCCGATCTCGACGAGCAGCTCGTCCTGCATCTCGAACAGGTGGTTGACCGAACGCTCGCAACTGCCCGCCCAGAGTTGCCACCCGGAGCCGCCGTCGACCAGGCGCACGTCGACCCGCAGGCGTTCCGCCGCGCGGCGGAAGGTGCCCTCGATCAGATAGCCCGCCCCCAGCTCGCGTGCGATGCGCTGCGCGGACAGGTGCTGCCCACGGCAGGCGAACGAGGACTGCCGGGCGATGACCGGAAACCAACCCCACGCGCCCAGCGCCGCGATCAGGTCGTCGGCGAGCCCGTCCGCAAGCCAGCAGTCCTCGGCGGCGTCGCCCAGCACCTCGAACGGCAGGACCGCGACGGCGGGTCCCTCCCAGACCGGCTGGCGTTCAAAGGCGGCGGCATCTACAGTCGATGCCGGCCGCACTTGCCAGGCCGTCACCGGTTGGGAGACGTGCTTGAGCGTCCGCGTTCCCATCGCGGCGAAGCGGGCGGTCGCGGCGAGGGGGCGGCACGCCTGCTCGCAAACGGCCTGAGACGCGCAGATCCCTCCAGGATCAGCTTCGCCCTGCAAGCGGACAGCGAGGTTCACCACGTCGCCGTAGATGCTGTCGGGCTGGACGCTGACCTCCCCGAGCGCAAGGCCGACGCGGAATGCCAGCCTACCCTCGGCGGGCTCGTCGGCCATGAGCGCGGCGACCCCGCTCTGGATGGCAAGGGCGCACTGCACCGCCGCCACGACGCTTGGGAACTCAGCGATGATGCCGTCCCCGGTCCCTGCCGCCACGCGGCCGCCGTGATCCACAACCGATGGGTCGAGGACCCGGGTCCGGCAGGTCACAAGCCGTCGGAGCGTTCCCTGCTCGTCCGACTGCGTCAGCCGCACGTAGCCGACCACGTCGGCCGACAAGACCGCCGCGAGCCTGCGCGTGCTGCTTGGGCTCGTCTCCGCCATACGGGGCATTCCGGCAACAATGGCCAGGATCGACGCTACCGCCTGCGCCGATTGCGGGCAACATGACGCAACTTGGCTCAGCGGCGAGCGGCCTTGTCAAGCCGGCGGAGCGGGCGCGGCGAGGGTTATGGACTGGCTCCCGACCGACACCTGCAGACGGTAGCTGGCCCAGTTCGCCGCATAGTCGGCCGGGACGGGTATGAGCGCCGAGGCGACATACTGGTCGCTCACCTCCGCGGGCGTGGGGGGGGGGGGGGGGGGGGGGGGCGCGCGCCCCCGCCCCCCCCCCCCCCCCCACCC
>CAXUIQ010000246.1:0-665 GCA_964250815.1 uncultured Acetobacteraceae bacterium | reverse complement strand
GCGCGGTGGCCAATTAGTGGGCGCTCACCTCGGGGGGGGTGGGTTTGCCGACGGCAACCCCCACACTCAGCCCCGAGCCAAATCCGCTACAGCAGCCGCTGAAACCAAACCCGCCTATTCCCAAGCTGACGGAGGGCGGGGGGTTGTAAAGGACGTGGGGTCCGCTCACGACCGAGATCGTCGAGGCGGGATACCGCACGCCCTGTCCGGAGACCAGCGCGGCGTCCGATGCGGGCTGCAGGCCGCTGACCGTCACCTGCACCGCCCGGTCCTTCGCGTCGTAGCGCGCCTCGGCGGTGTTCGGGGCGGGCAGCCTCGGGCCGGCGCACGCGGCGAGGGCGAGCACGAAGCAGGTCGCAAGGAGCAATCTCATAGGTCGAGCATGTCTGTTGCAAAGCTGCAACGCGACCGTGCGGCTTTCGTTTCCGCCGCATAAGTAGTTCAAGCCTGGCCCCAGAAGCCGGTCTTACGGCCGTGCTTGGCACGCAGGCGGCCGACAAAGGCATCATGCGTCTCGAAGACGCCGAAGTCTCGGATGCCCGGCGCGAGCGATGCGCACTCGAGCAGGTGCCGGGCGGCATGCTTGTAGCGGGTGGACTTCGCGCCACCGAGCGTGTCCTCGATCATCGCCCGCCGGAGCAGGGTCGCCGCCAGCGGGTGCCTGC
>CAXUIQ010000245.1:2643-6499 GCA_964250815.1 uncultured Acetobacteraceae bacterium | reverse complement strand
GCGCACGGCCGCCACCGGCAGGGGCACCCGCCGGGCCGGGCTGGCGCCGGGGTCAAGGGCGGCGGCGATCCGTGCCCGGTCGGCGGCGGGGCCGTCGGCGGTGGCGATCAGGTCCGCGAAGTCGCCCTTGTCGCCCCGGCGCACCGGCCAGGGGTAAACCGGCAGCACGTCGCGCCCGGCGGCCTGCCAGCGCCGCAGCGCGCGGTCCCGGGCCTTGGCGGCGGGGCTGTGCCGCTTGTCGTCGTCGCAGGCCAGCAGCGCGAAGGCCGGCGGGTCCAGCCGTGCCGTGCCGCCCAGCGCCGCCCATGTCTCGTGCCCGGTGGCGACCCACAACGCCGTGGCCGTCTCGGGGCCTTCGGCGATCAGCACCGGCAGCCGGCCCGGCAGGCGCACCACGCCGGCCGACACCGGGCCGAGGCTGCGCTTGATCTTGCCGCCCGCGTCGTCCCGCCGGTTGCGCCCGTGCGCGTCCAGGAACACCCGCTGCACCGCCACCAGGTTGCCCGTGGGGCCGCGCACCGCCAGCAGCCAGGCGCCGGCCTTGGCGTGCCAGCGCATCACATCGGCGGGCCACCCGTCGAAGGGGACGGGGAAGCGCCGCGTTTCCGCCAGGTAGCGTTCCGCCGGCGTGCCCTCGATCGGCACCGCGGCGTTCCACAAGCGCCGGGCCGCATCCTGCCTGGCGCCGGCGTCGTCCTCCTCGGTGGGCCTGGGGCGGGCGGCAGGCCGGGCCTTGCGGCGCTCAGGCTCGGGGCTGCCCAGCCAGTTCCGCGCCCAGGCGACAGCGGCCGGGAAGTCGCAGCGAAGCTCGCGCCGGATCAGGCCCAGCAGGTTCCCACGGTCGCCGCCGTCGTGGTCGAACCAGACCCCCGCCTTCGGGCCGCGGATCTCGACGGCCAGGCCGCCCTTGCTTCCCCACCGGAGCGTGCGCCGGGTGCTGGCGCCCTTGTTGGGCAGGCCGAGCAGCGCCTCGGCCACCCCGGCGGCGTTGCCCCGTAGCGCGGCGCGCAGCTCGTGGAGGTCATCGGCCGCGGCGCTCATGCGAGCACCTCCAGCAGCTGCAAAGCGGCGCGGCGCAGGGCGGCGACGTCCTCGGCCAGCTCCCAGCGGGGTGTGCCCAACTGCCGGGCGATCCTGATTTCCCGCAGAACCGTCCGGCGGACAGCGTCGAGGCGGGCGCGGGAGTTGGTCAGGTCCCGGGTGTCACCGTCCGGCACAGGCGGCCTCCTGCGAACGCAGGGCGCGCTCGGCAGGAGGTCGTGACCACTTCATCCGGGGATGGGCGGCTATCACCGCGGCTAGGGCGTCGAGGTCGATGTCGTAGGACCAGCCGGCACGGCTGGGTCCGTACTTGATGCGCCGTGCGATGTGCGGGTGAGCCTCGCAGTACCGGCGCACCGCCCAATCGGTGATGCCCAGGCGGAGCGCCGCGGCGCGGGGGCTTAGTCTCTCAGGAACGTGTCGGCTTGCCATCGGTCAGGCACCCATCGAAGGGCCGGGGCAATTGCAATAGGTGGACGAAGTGCGCAGAATGCGCGGGCACGTCCTGGGATGGTCGTTGCAATTGTTGGGGTTGCTCCGAGTAGGTGCTTTTGCCCCGGCGTTTCTAGCAGGCCGGCCCGCCGTGAATCGGGTCGGCCTGTGCTGCTTTCCGAGGTCAGATCATTCTGTCCCCGCAGCACAAATCATTCAAACACAGTCAACCCGTAGGGAGCAACT
Organism: uncultured Acetobacteraceae bacterium; assembly: GCA_964250815.1. Taxonomy (GTDB): domain Bacteria; phylum Pseudomonadota; class Alphaproteobacteria; order Acetobacterales; family Acetobacteraceae; genus CAHJXG01. The sequence goes on along the minus strand of CAXUIQ010000245.1, from coordinate 4,780 downwards.
TCCTGGTTTGCCCCTGTTCGGAGTTTTGTGTTTGGACCGTGCATTATGCACAGCGCCGACCGTGCATAATGCACAGTATCGCTCAAGTAACTACCAGCACGGCCAAGCGGTAGCCCGTTGCAAACGTTACGGTGTTTGGCAGCCCGCCCAACAAACCGATTGGCCGGGTCCGCAGGGGGCGTAGGCCCATCCAGCGCGTGCGGCTGCCGTAACGAATCCGTGTCCGGGGTGGCCGGCCCCGAGTCGCTGCCCTCGTCGGGCGCCTGGTCCCCGCATGTCACACCGGGTCGGGCACCGGGTTGTGCGAGAGGTCGAAGAAGCCTGGCGTCTGGTGCGCTGCCGGGTCATCGGGCACGAGATCAATCATTCGGCCGGCCTGGAACAGCGTGACGTTGGGCCGGCCGTCCGGGTCCATCCAGACCTGGTAGCCCACGAAGTCCTCAACCTTGGCCGGCTGCGCCGCGGCCCCTTCGCGCTGATCTTCCATAGCTAGGCTCGCCCCCTCCAACGGGTCACACCGGGTCCGGCACCGGCTGATGGTTCATGTCGTAGAAGCCCGGCGGCTGCTTGGCGGTCTCGGGGTCGGGCCGCAGCTCGATCATGCGCCCGGCCAGGAACGCCGTGAGGCGCCGCGTGCCATCCGGCTCGTCCCACCGCTGGTATCCGACAAACTCGGTCGCCTTGGCCGGCTGCGCGGCGGCCGTCACAGCGCCGCGCCCTTGGCCAGCAGGTTGCGGACCGTCATCGCGTGCCAGGCGCCGCCCCGCGCCGTCGCGATGCCGCGGCTGTTCAGGACCTCGGCCACCTCCGCCAGGGTGCGAGCGCCCGACGCCTGGATCTGGCGCACGACGGGCAGGACGTTGGCCGCGAAGGCTTCCGCCCTCGTCCGGTTGACCACCGCTCCCTTGGCCGCGGCGACGGGCAGGTTGGTCCGGTTCCCGAGCTGGGCGCCACGCTCCTTCAATGCCCCCAGTGCCTCCTTCGTCCTGGCGCTGATGATGGCCCGCTCCTTCTCGGCAACAGCGGCGTAGATGTGCAGCATGAACGGGTCCACCCCGGCGCCCAGCTCGGCCACGATGAAGTTCACCCGTTGCGCCATCAGGCCGCTGATGAAAGCCACGTCGCGGCTCAGCCGGTCGAGCTTGGCAACCACCACGGCGCACTTGAGCCGCTTCGCCCGCGCCAGGGCCGCCTTGAGCTGCGGCCGGCGGTCCAGGGCGTCGGCCCCCGTGCCCGTCTGCACCTCGATGTGTTCGGCCTCGATGATGTAGCCCTCGGCTTCGCTGAACCGCGCGATGGCCTCGCGCTGCGCCTCGATGCCCAGCCCGGAGCGGCCCTGCCGCGAGGTCGAGACGCGGAGATAGGCGACGAGATGGCGCACTTTGGGGGGCACTTCGGGACGCTCCTGGCCGTTGCGGGGCCAGTATATATAAACTGCATACGCTGGTATAGGGTTATATAAACCCTGCGCCGGCGGGTCAGTTCAGGCCCAGCCACCGCCGCCAGGCTGGGCGCCGGGCCTCGGCCAAAGCCTCCCGCAGCGCCGCCGCCTCGCCCTCGGCACGGGCGGCCCGCACCCGCGCGTCCGCCAGCTCGACGCCCCGCTGGCTCGCCAGCGCCTCCGAACGGTTGGCCCGCTCCGCGGCTTGGTCCGCCCGCCGCCGTTCGTGCTCAAGTTGGCCGGTCAGAACCGCAAGCGCGTCCGGCTGGCCGGACGGTTGCCCGGACGGTTGAACGCTGGTTGACCGGCCGGCCGCTATGGCGGCGATGTCCTGCTCGGTCAGCAGAACGGTCGGCCGGCCGGTGTTGGTCGGGCGCCCGCGCTGGAGCTTGTTGCGCCTTGCCCGCTGGCGGATCGTCTCGACCGTCACGCCGCACAGCCGGGCCGCCTCCTCGTACGTGTGTTCCATGGCCGCTCCCGGCCGGACGGTTGACCGGCCGGTTGACCGTAGGACAGCCGCGGAGGGGGAGCCAAGCCACCGCCCGGCGGAGGTCCGAGCGCGGCCGGGGACTTGCGCCGACCGTTCGGGAAGCGATAAGGCTTCCCGGTTGCCCTGCAGCCGCTCCGGCGCGGGGCCAGGCCCCGTGTCCCCCGGCGGATCGGGGCCATGGCGGGGCCCGGGCCCCCCGGGGCCCC
>CAXUIQ010000245.1:1382-2633 GCA_964250815.1 uncultured Acetobacteraceae bacterium | reverse complement strand
TCGGGTGTGCAGGGACGCGCCTGGCCCGCCTTCTCAGTCCCGCCGGCCGATCCGCGACCCCGACACCACGACGGAGCAGTTGCGCGACCCGCACGCGCCGCACCGGAACCGCAGCTCGATCACGGGCACGTCCCCGCGCCCGGCGGCGATCTGCGCCTCCTGGCCGGCCTCCACGGCGTGCTGGCAGGCGTTGCAGATGACGGACAGGACATGGCCGGCCAACGTGCGGATCGTCGGCAGGCCGGGCATCAGGTGCCCATCCCGTTACGTGACGGGTCGCAATGGGTCAGCGGGTCGCGCGGAAGGAGCCGGCCAGGCGGCGCAGCGCGGCGGCGATCTGCGCCTTGGCCGCGTCGAACGCAACCCGGTCCCGGTCGGGCTGGAGGCGTGCAACAGCCTCGGCCCAGGCCAATAATTGGGCTGCCGGGGCCGCATCCTGCGTTCGAGGAAGGTGCTGCAACCGCATGTGCGCGCTCCCTATTGTTGCGATGATGTACCGGGTTTTTATCTTGTGGGCGCCCTGCATAGGCGAGTCAAAAAACCCGGTCCCGGCGCCGGTCCTACGCGCGGTTCGCCCTTCCCATAAGGAAGGGCAACCATCCCGGTACCGCCGGTCCTACGCGCGGGCGACCACGCCGGCGGGGGCCTCGGGGTCGGCCTGCAGCGCGTCGAGTGCGGCTTGCCAGCCGGCGGCCGGGTCCGTGGCACCCGGGACCCGGAACCACCCGCAAGGCGCGCTCTGATGCCGTGCGACGGCAGCCCTCGCCTCGCCGGCCGCCTCGATCACGCCTGCCCCCGTCAGCCATTCGGCCACGCGCCCGAGCCGCGCGACGGTCTCCTGCGCTTGCACCAGCTCCGCGAGCACCCCGGCCGCAACCGGGGCGGCTTCGGCACGAAGGACGCCAAGGGCGGCATCCTTGACCCGCATGGCGCGCAGCTCCTGCCGCGGATCGGCCGTCCTGACCTGTTCCCGCAAGCCCTGCACCGCGGCCCGCGCATCGGCCAGGGCATCCTCGGCGTCCGCCAGCGCCTGGCGCAGGGACCGCATCGAGGGCGGTGCGGGGCCGGCATCGCCCCGGGCCTCGGCCTGGCGGCGCTCGACGGGGCCTCCTTCGCATCGTATGCCGCCGAAACGTCGGCTTCCGCCGTCGCCAGCGCCCGCCTGGTCGCCTCAACGTCGGCCCAGGCGGCCTGGCGTGCGGCCACCGCCCCGGCCCGCGGCTGGCGCGCGGCGGGCGCCCGGGGGGGGGG
>CAXUIQ010000245.1:0-1372 GCA_964250815.1 uncultured Acetobacteraceae bacterium | reverse complement strand
GGCCGACGTTGAGGCGACCAGGCGGCCTGGCGTGCGGCAACCGCCGCGCGCCAGGAGCTGGCCGCGGCGGCAGCCCGTGGGGGCGCCATCAGTTCGAGGTGCAGCGCCACCGTCAGCGCAGCCGGTCAGCGCCCGGGAACCGCCGCAGGTAGGCTTGCTCCCCCCGCGCCTGGCCGGCCGCCCGCCGGGCGGCGTCCCCGGCCATCTCAGGGGAGGCAACCTCCTGGCCGGCCAGGATCGCCTCGACGTCGTCCATCTGGTCCGGCAGGAGCAAGGCGCCGAGGTAGCCCAACAGCTTCGACTTGATGCTGTCGTCCAGTTCCGGCTCGTCGTCGCGGGCCAGTCCGGGGGGGCGTGCTGTAGGCATGAACTTTCCTTTTTGTTGAGGTGCAGAGTCGCCGACCACCACGTCAGGCCCGGCGCGGCCCTCCACGACCAGGGCGACGTGGTTCCCGACGATATCGACCATTCTAAGATCGTAAGGAGTGCCCTGATAGACGCCCGGCTCGGGCAGCGCCCGGTAGCGGTAGCCGGCGCTGAGTTGGCGCTGTGCCCCGCTCTCGATACCCTCGATGGCCGCCCCGTCCCACACCGACAGGCCCGCCACGAGGTAGGGCGGCTCCCAGCGCACGTCCCGGCCGATGGCGCCGACCACGACCTTGTGCGCGTGATCCCCGGCCGTGAGCGGGCGGTGCACACTCAAGAGCGCCTTGCCGGCGAAGCTGGGCGCCGCCTTCGCCAGCTCGGCTGGGTCGCGCAGGAGCCGGTAAAGGCGGCCCGGGTCCAGGCCGAGGCGTTCGCCGTCGGGGATCTCGCTGCCCCAATACTCGGAGACGCACGCCTTGCTGATCGGCGACACCTCGACGTGCAGGTGCCCGTCCTGATCCGTGCGGCGCACGCTGGCGCGGTCCAGGGCAAGCCGCACCGTGTCCCTCCGGGCGGTGGGCATCGCCGGCCTGGCCGGCCGGGTTGCTGCGCTCGCGAACTTCATGCGGGGTCTCCTTCGGGTAGTGGGCGGGGCGCGCGGCGCGGCTTGGGTGCCGGCCAGCTCGGCAGCCTTTGGGCGGTCGTGGCCGTGTGCCAGGTCCCGCACGCGCCGCAGCGGTAGGCCTCACCGCATCCCCGCCGGGCCGCGGCGCGCAACGCCTGCTGGCGGGTCTGCCGGACCTTGCCGGTGCAGCCAGGTTCATACGCCCCGCCGGACGTCGGCGGGGATGGCGCGTTCCGGTGCGCGGCGGTCACGGCGCCGCCCCCCAGGCTGCGCCGGCGTGGGGCAATGGCCCGGCCGAGGGCCGCGCAGGGAGTGACAGGGCACCGGCGCCCCATCCCGGCACGTTCAACGCCCCGCTGGCCCCGCCCTGGCGGGCCGGCG
>CAXUIQ010000244.1:0-6501 GCA_964250815.1 uncultured Acetobacteraceae bacterium | reverse complement strand
CACACTCAGCCTCGGCACGTCAACCAATGATCCTCAAACTGATGGATGCTCAGGCAAGCCAGGGGAGCTGCGGTAAGTTCGGCGAGATGCCGTGCTGATTTTGAGGATGATGCGTGAGTATCCCGTTTCCCCCTTTTCAGACCAGGGGTTTGAGGAGGTTGGGCCTGGTTTTGCTGCTGGGCCGTATAGAAAGCTATCGAACTCGCTTGCTATCTTCTCCCCAGCACGGCTGTGAACCTCTTGCCTGAGTGTTTCAAGCGAGTCGAACTGGCGCTGCAGATTTCCATTTTGGTGTTCATGCTGCGCGAACAGCGTTCCTAAAGCTTCAGTCACGGTTGGTGATCGGCGGTTGCTACCGGACAGGGTTCCAAGTAAGTTCAAACGCAGCGGTTCATTGGGGCGAATGACGGCGAGTTTCGGCCATAGAGCTCCAGTCGATGCGTCAAAGATATCAATTCGGCTGCTGTACTCTGCTGAGGTAGTATGCGTCACTACCATGCTGTCCGTCACAACGGCCGGAGAACCACCTGTGTTGATTATTACAGCGTTTGCCGGAAACTTTATCGAAAAAGCAGAGTACTCGTCCGACACCGCAAGGTTTACAACTACCGGAGCAGCACGCTCCACATCGGCAAGTATGCGCAGATCCTCATCTGATCGTCGGAGCGTCTCAATCGCAGTTTCAGCCGAAACGCGGGCATAAGGCACCGCATCTTCAGCAGCTTTGGCGCTAACACGCGCGGATAAAGCCTGATCTCCGGCAAAGCTCGCCGACCACAACGTTCCTAGCGCGCTGATAACGGCTATGAACGCAGCTATTATCGCAATTCGTGCATCGAGGTGCGGCGGCCAGAGCGCAGCCGACCATATCGTTCGAAGCCTTGCACCCGAGGCACGGAGGTTGGCAATGAGTCGTCGTATTATCTTAACTCCCTGATGGCCGGTAACGATTGTGGGTCGCAAACTGACAGTCAAGCTAAATTACGATCACCATGGAGCGGCCCCCTTGGCGCATCCGCCCCGGCGTTATAACCCTCCATCCGGCCCGCCCCCGCGCGGCCTGGATCGAGGACCAACTGCTCGCCTTCATCGTCTCCCGCATCCTCCAAGCCATCCCGGTCATCCTCGTCGTCGGCCTGATCGCCTACGCCATGTTCGCCTTCGTCGGCGATCCCGTCACCATCATGCTCGGCACCGACTACACGGAGGCGCAGCGGACCGCGCTCACCAAGCAACTCGGCCTCGACCAGCCGTTCGTCGTGCAATATGCCAAGTTCATGTGGGCCGCCCTGCACGGGGAGTTCGGCGTCAGCTACCGCCTGGCCCGGCCGGTCGCGGACCTGCTGGCGGAGCGGATGCCGGCGACGCTGGAACTGGCCGCGACCGCATCCGTATTCGCGCTGCTGGTCGGCGTGCCGATGGGGGTCTATACCGGCATTCGCCGCGGGGCGGCCTCCCGCCTGTTCATGGTGTTCAGCCTGGTCGGCGTGTCGCTCCCCACCTTCCTCATCGGCATCCTGCTGATCCTGGTGTTCAGCGTCTGGCTGCAGGTGCTGCCGAGCTTCGGCCGGGGCGACGTGGTGCGCTTCTCGCATTGGAGCACCGGGTTCCTCACCGTGGGCGGCCTCAAGGCGCTGGTCCTGCCGGCGGTCACGCTGGGCTTGTTCCAGATGACGCTGATCATGCGGCTGGTGCGCTCCGAGATGCTGGAAGCGCTGCGCAGCGACTACGTGAAGTTCGCCCGCGCCCGGGGATTGGGCGAGCGCGCGATCAACTTCGGCCACGCGCTGCGCAACACGCTGGTGCCGGTCGTCACCATCGCCGGGCTGCAGATCGGCGGCATCGTCGCGTTCTCCATCGTGACGGAAACCGTGTTCCAGTGGCCCGGCATGGGGTTGCTGTTCATCCAATCCGTGCAGGTGGCGGACGTGCCGGTGATGGCGGCATACCTCGTCATGATCTCGGTGCTGTTCGTGGGGATCAACCTGGTCGTGGACCTGCTCTATTACGCCGTCGATCCGCGGCTGCGGGTGGCGCGCCCATGAGCGCAGCCGCCCCGCGCCCGCCCGGCAACGCCGTTCGTTTTGGGGCCCGGTGGTGGGACAGCGACCTCGCCTACAGCTTTCGCCGCTCGCCGGTGGCCATGGCGGCGGCGCTGGTGCTGCTGGCGATCCTCTTGGGCGCGGCCTTGGCACCCTGGGTCGCGCCGCACAACCCACTCGACCTCGCCTCCTTGAACCTGATGGACAGCCGCATCCCGCCGGTGTGGAACGCGGAGGGGCAGTGGACCTTCCCGCTCGGCACCGACGACCAGGGGCGGGACATCCTATCGGGCATCCTGTACGGCGTGCGGATCAGCCTGGTGATCGGGGCGGGCGCGGTGCTGTTCGCGGTGGCGGCGGGGATCGCCGCCGGGCTGCTGGCGGGCTATGCCGGCGGCGCCGTGGACGCGGTGCTGATGCGGGTGGCCGACATCCAGCTCACCTTTCCGGCCATCCTGATCGCGCTGCTGGTCGATGGCGTGGTCACGGCGGCGCTGCCGCAGGAGATGCACGAGCGGCTCAAGGTCCAGGTGCTGATCTTTTCCATCGGCATCAGCTTCTGGCCGCAGTTCGCCCGCACCGTGCGCGGCTCGACGCTGGTGGAGCGGGGGCGGGAGTACGTCATGGCGGCGCGGGTGATCGGCTTGTCGTCCGGGCGGATCATGCTGACCCACATCCTGCCCAACGTCTTGGGTCCGGTGTTCGTGATCGGCACGCTAACCTTGGGCCTCGCCATCGTGACGGAGGCGACGCTCTCCTTCCTAGGCGTCGGGCTGCCGGCGTCTTCGCCGTCCATCGGCACGCTGATCCGCATCGGCGCCGATTTCCTGTTCAGCGGCGAGTGGTGGATGACGATCTTCCCGGGCGCGGCCCTCGTGCTGCTGGTGCTGTCGATCAACCTGCTGGGCGACTGGCTGCGCGACGCGCTGAACCCCCGGCTGCGATGAGCGGAGGTGCGGGGAGCCTGCTCGACGTGGACGGCCTCACCGTCGAGTTCCCGACCCGGCGCGGGACCTTGCGCGCGCTCGACCGCGTGTCGTTCTCCATCGCGCCCGGCGAGGTGCTGGGCGTCGTGGGGGAAAGCGGCGCGGGCAAGAGCCTGACGGGGGCGGCGATCATCGGCCTCTTGGAGCCGCCGGGCCGCATCGCCGCCGGGCAAATCCGGCTGGACGGCCGCCGCATCGACGACCTGCCCCTCGGCCGGATGCGGCGCATCCGCGGCAAGGAGATCGGCGCCATCTTCCAGGACCCGCTGACGACGCTGGACCCGCTGCATTCGGTCGGGCGCCAGTTGACCGAGACCATGCAGGCGCATCTGCCGCTGTCCCGCGCCGAGGCGCGGCGCCGGGCGGTGCGCTGGCTGGAGGAGGTGGGCATCCCCGCCGCGGCCGAGCGGATCGACGCCTATCCGCACGAGTTCTCCGGCGGCATGCGGCAGCGCGTGGTGATCGCGCTCGCCCTGTGTGCGGAGCCGCGGCTGGTGGTCGCGGACGAGCCGACGACGGCGCTCGACGTGTCGGTGCAGGCCCAGGTGATCGCGCTGCTGAAGCGCCTGACGCGGGAGCGGGGGCTGTCGGTCATGCTGATCACCCACGACATGGGCGTGATCGCGGAGGCGGCGGACCGGATCGCGGTGATGTACGCGGGCCGGTTGGTCGAGATCGGGGCCGTGGCCGACGTGGTGCGGACCCCGTCCCATCCTTACACCGTGGGGCTGATGGGCAGCATCCCCTCGCTCGACGTGCGGGTGGAGCGGCTGCGGCAGATCGACGGGGCGATGCCGCGGCTCAACGCCATCCCGCCGGGCTGCCCGTTCAACCCGCGCTGCCCGAGCGTGTTCGACCGCTGCCGGGCCGAGCGTCCGGAGCTGATGCCGGCCCGGCGGACCGTAGCCGCCTGCTGGCTCTTTGCATGACGGAGGCGCGGACCGTCCTCGAAGCCATCGAGGTCTCGCGCAGCTTCGACGTGTCGCGGCCCTGGCTGCAACGCGCGTTGGCCGGGGAGGGGCGGCGCGTGCTGCGTGCCGTCGATGCGGTGTCGTTCGCCATCGGCGTCGGCCGCACGCTGTCCTTGGTCGGCGAAAGCGGCTGCGGCAAGAGCACGGTGGGGCGGCTGGCCGTGGGCCTTTACGAGCCGAGCGGCGGCGAGATCCGCTTCGAGGGGCAGAGCCTTTCGGCCGCCCGCGCGCAGCCGGCGCTGCGGCGGCGGATGAACATGGTGTTCCAGGACCCGTATGCATCCTTGAACCCGCGCTGGCGCGTGTCGGACATCGTGGCCGAGCCGATCCGCGCCTTCGGCCTCTTGCGCGGACGGGACGTGGGGGACCGGGTCGGGCAGCTCCTGACGCAGGTGGGCCTATCGCCGCGTGACGGCGAGAAATATCCGCACGAGTTCAGCGGCGGCCAGCGCCAGCGCGTCTCCATCGCCCGCGCGCTGTCGAGCGAGCCGGAGTTCCTGGTGTGCGACGAGCCGACCAGCGCGCTCGACGTGTCGGTGCAGGCGCAAATCCTGAACCTGATGCGCGACCTGCAGGCGCGGATGCAGATCACCTATCTGTTCATCAGCCACAACCTGGCTGTGGTGCGGCACATGTCGGACCTGCTGGGGGTGATGTACCTGGGCCGCATCGTCGAGTACGGGCCGGGCGAGAGCATTTTTGCCAACCCGCGCCACCCCTACACGCGGCTGCTGCTGGACGCGATCCCGGACCTCGGCATGGCGGGGAGCACGCGCGCCCGGGTGCCGGTCGGCGGCGAGGTGCCCAGCCCGATCAACCCGCCGAGCGGCTGCACCTTCCATCCCCGCTGCCCGCTGGCCAACGCGCGCTGCCGGGCGGAGGTGCCGAAGCACACGCGCGCCGGGGAGGTGCTGGCGGCGTGCCATGCGGTGGAGGAAGGGCGCGGCGCGGTGTGAGCGACGAGACCTGTCCGCCAGCTTGCATCCTGTGACGCCAAAGGGTTTCCGTTGCAACATGATGCTCGCGGCGGTAAGTTTATGTTGCCACAATAAACCATGAGGATCGAGTTCGACCCAGACAAGGACAGCGCGAACCAGAAAAAGCACGGGCTTTCGCTCGCTGAAGCCGAGCGCATGGACCTAGGTGCCGCCGTCATCAACCCTGATCGTCGCTACGACTACGGCGAGGATCGCTTTCGCGCCTTTGGGCTGATCGGGTCGCGTTTGCACGTGCTGGTGTTCACCATGCGCGGTGGCGTGCCGCGGGCGATTTCGCTGAGGAAAGCCAACTCGAAGGAGGTGAGACGCTATGACGAACAAACTTAGACCACCCCCCTCCGACTACGATGACAACCCGGAATGGACCGAGGAGGACTTCGCGCGGGCAAGGCCCTTCAAGGAGGTGTTCCCCGAGCAGTACGCATCATGGAAGAAGAGCCGGGCCGGACGCCCCCCATCCGAGAACCCCAAGGTGCATATCGGCTTCCGCCTCGCGGCCGACGTGGTGCAAGGCGTCCGTGCGACTGGTCCTGGCTATAATGCCCGCGTCGAGAAGGTGCTGCGCGAGGCATTGGCCAAGGGTGAGCTTTGACTGCTCAACCTTTCCCTTTTCGCATTGTGTTTGAGGCCTCCTTGTTGAAAGCAGATTGCTTGATGTTCGATCATCCGACATCATGCAAATACATCTTTGAGGACTCGATCTGGCGTGTCTGATCCTCCGTCTTGGCTCAACTGGCTGTCAATCGTCACCGGTGTAAGCGGCATTACCATCTCGACCATCATTGGATGGATCATCGGTGGCGTTCCACCAAAAGAACCGCGATCTAATAAATCAAAACCGAGCAAGAACACTGATGAGAAACCCTTTAAACGTCAGTTGCCACCCTCACCGATTTCATTGCTGGATGAAGTAAGGTGGGCTTTGTTCAAGCTGATCGTTCGCCCGGATCTTCCAATTAGCACCCACTTAGGTGTGATTATAGGTGGCAGCGTTAGTCTAATAATCGCAAGTTATTTGTATTTTTTTATAGTCAACAAAGCGACACCAAGTTTGCCAATTTTTGCGCTATTGTCGAAAGCTGACCTAATCGGACTCATTCTCCTGGGTTTAGTGGTTGCGTTCTCAGTTGCACGGTTGCGGTGGCGAATGCGTTATGAAAACTGGCACCGTAGCCAAGAATATGGCACCAACGATTGATAATGCCCGTTACGAAAAGGGCGGAGAAAACGCGAAAGAGTAGTAAGGCAGCCCTTAACGCCTACCTGGCTGGGTTCTGATGCCGGAACTTGGCAAGGCGCAACCAAGCGGAGCGAACAAGTGGCGGCAGCCAAGATTACCGAGCAGGAGGGCCGCAGCGCGCAAGGATGGACGGCCGCGCAAGCCGGCCCAATCGGGCGCCGTATAGCGGCTTGAACAGGGGCAGCAAGCCGATCCTATTGGCATCCCCGCCGAACCAGCGCCTAATAAGGGCCGCTGCCACGAACAAGGGACGACGATGCTAAA
>CAXUIQ010000243.1:0-6529 GCA_964250815.1 uncultured Acetobacteraceae bacterium | reverse complement strand
GCCCGGCGCCGTCCCGCGGGCTGAGCCTGGGCGCGCCGTCCCACTCGGCCCGCGCGGTGGCGAGCGAGCCGTCGCCCAGCGCGAAGCCGGCGGTCGCCCCGTCCCAGGCGACGCCCGTCACCGGCGCGTCCAGCGTCCATGCCGCGCCGAGCAGGTCCAGCAGCGGCGGCGTCGGGTTGGGTCCCCGCGGGGTCATGCGTCGGCCTGGCACAAGCGCAGGCCCTCCAGCAGCTCGGCGCGGCCGAGGCCGCGGCCGATGAACACCAGGCGGCTTTCCCGCGCCTCGCCGGGCTGCCAGGGCTGCGCCAGGTCGGTGTCCATCATCATGTGGACGCCCTGGAACACGAAGCGGCGGTCGGAGCCGGCGAGGTCCACGATCCCCTTCGCGCGCAGCAGGTCGGCGCCGCGCTCGACGACCAACTGCTGCAGCCAGGCCAGCAGCCGGCTGCGCTCCAACGGACGGTCCAGGCGCAATGAGACGCATTCGATGGCGTGGTCATGGCCGTGGTGGGCGTGACCTTCGGCGGCAACATCCATCCGCGTCAGGTCAAAGGCGCCGCGGTCGAGCACGTCACTGAGCGGCACGTCGCAGCGCACGCCCCGCAGCAGCCGGGCTTCCGGGTTGGCGCGGCTGATCGCCGCCTCCGCATCCGCAAACCCGGCGGCTTCCACCAGGTCGGTCTTGTTCAGCAGCACCGTGTCGGCCATCGCCAACTGCTCCGCCGCTTCCCGGCTGCGGGCGAGGTCCGACACCAGGTGCCGCGCGTCCGCGACGCAGACGATGCTGTCCAGCCGGGCGCGCTGGCGCACCAAGTCGTCGGCGAAGAAGGTTTGGGCGACCGGGGCCGGGTCGGCGAGGCCGGAGCACTCGACCAGGAAGCCGTCGAACCGGTCGCGCCGCTTCACCAGGCCGCCGATCACCCGCAGCAGGTCGCCGCGCACCTTGCAGCAGGCGCAGCCGTTGTTCAGCTCGAACAGCTCCTCCTCCGCGCCGACCACGAGGCCGCCGTCGATGCCCAGCTCGCCGAACTCGTTCACGATCACGGCGTAGCGGCGCCCGTGCCGCTCGCCCAGGATGCGGTTGAGCAGCGTCGTCTTGCCGGCGCCCAGGAAGCCCGTCAGCACCGTGACCGGCACGCGGGCGTCGGCAGCGGTTTGGCTCATGGCACCAGCACCGCGCGGCCCCTAACCGCGCCTCGGTGCAGGTCGTGCAGCGCCTCGTTCGCCTCCGCCAGCCGGTACTCGCGGGTGGACAGGTTGACGCGCCCGCGGTCGGCCAGCGCCATCAGCTCGACCAGCTCGGGATAGGTGCCGACCAGGTTGCCGACGATGGTCTTCTCGGACGTGATCATGTCGATGGTCGGCAGCTCGATCTTCCCGCCGTAGCCGACGACGTAGTAGGTGCCGCCGTTGCGGGTCATGGCCAGGCCGCGCGCCACCGCGTCGCCCTCGCCCACGAAGTCGATCACCGCCTCCGCGCCGTGCCCCCCGGTCAGCGCGGCGACGGCCTCCACCTCGTTGCCGTCGGCCTTCACCCGGTGGTGCGCGCCGCATTCCTCGGCCAGTTGCAGGGCGGCGTCGGAGCGGTCGATCGCGATGATCTCGGCGGCGCACAGCGCGGCCAGCGCCTGGATGCCGATGTGGCCCAGACCGCCGGCGCCGATCACCGCGCAATATTGCCCCGGCAGCAGGTGGCGCGACGCCTTCTTCGCCGCCCGGTACGCCGTCAGCCCGGCGTCGGTGTACGGCGCCACGTCCTTCGGCGCGAGCGACCGCGGCAGCTTGATCAGCGCGCGCTCCCCGGTCAGCAGGTACTCCGCGTAGCCGCCGTCGGCGTTGATGCCGGGGAACTTGCTGCCCTCCGCGTGCATGTCGTCGCCGCGGCGGCAGGCAAGGCAGTGGCCGCTGGTGACGAGGGGATGGCAGATCACGGCGTCGCCGACCGCGACGCCCTCGACGCCGCGCCCGACCTCCTCGACCCAGCCGGCGTTCTCGTGGCCCATGATGTACGGGAGCGCCACCTCGACCTTGCTGCGCCAGATGCCCTCGACGATGTGCAGGTCGGTGCGGCACACGCCGGCGCCGCCGATCCGCACGATCACGTCGGTCGGCGCGGTGATGCGGGGGTCCGGCACGTCCTTGTAGTGGACGAACTGCTCGGTGGTGAGCGCCTCGTCATAGGCTTCGAGCACTGCTGCCTTCATGCGTCCGCTCCCCCCGCGGTGTGCCGCCTTGCCGGCCGGCTTACGGCAGGAACATCGCAAGGGGCGTGCCAGCAGGGGAAAACGCGGCGCTGCCTGGGTTTCGCGGCCTGCCGCGGGACTGGCGCTGTTGCGCGGCGGAGCAACCGCGGAACAGCAGGCGTTCCGTTTTGGAACAGCCGCCGGACCGTACTCGCCCGTACTCGGCGCTTGGGTTCGGCCGCGTGTCGTCCTAGGCTCGGAAGCCCGGGCGGCCCGGCCACCCGCACGAACGAGGCTTCGCCACGAGCGGCCCGCGGAGGATGCGACATGCAAGCTTCGGCCCTGGAACGCTTGAACCGTGCGCGCAGCGCCATGGAGCGCGGTGGCGCCACGCCGCCTGACCTCGTGGCCCCCGAGATTTCGGCAAGCTGGACGCGCTGCCTGGACCTGGGCCTCGACCCGCGGCGCCCGCCGCCGGTCGAGGCGATCGAGGAAGCGCAGCTCAAGGCCGCGCGTGGCCGGGCCGACCTGGTGCGGGCGCTGGCGCTGGCGGAGATGCAGGCGCTGTATCACCAGATTGCCGGAAGCAACTTCCTGATCGCCTTCGCAAGCCCGGACGGCGTGCTGCTGGACACGATCGCCGACCCGAGCTTCCGCAACGCCGCCCGCACCGCCAGCATCCGTCCGGGCACGCTCTGGGCGGAGCCGTTGCGCGGCACCAACGCGCTGGGAACGGCGGCGCAGACCGGGCAGGCGCTGACCGTGCACGGGGCCGAGCACTTCTTCGCCCATTACGGCTCGTTGACCTGCACGGCGGCGCCGGTGCGCGGCCCCGACGGGTCGTTGGCGGGCGTGCTCGATGCGTCCTCGCATTGCGGGTCCCGCCAGCAGCACACCCAGGCGCTGGTCGGCATGGCCGCGACGCAGATCGAGAACGGGCTGTTCCGCCAGCACCACCGCGGCAACCTGGTGATGGCGTTCCACAGCCGCAGCGAGTACCTGCACACGCTCAGCGCCGGGCTGCTGGCGCTGGACCCGGCGGGCACCGTGCTGGGGGTGAACCCGCAGGCGCGCTTCCTGCTGCAGGGCCTGCCCGCCCTGCCGCGCCGGCACTTCGAGGACCTGTTCCGCATGCGGTTCGCGGCGCTGATCGAGGGGGCGCGCGCCGGGTTCCAGCGGCTGGAGGACCGGGTCGGCAGCGTCTTCGTGGCCGACCTCGAGAACCTGCGGTCGTTGTCGGTGCGGCGGGGGCCGGCGGGTGGCGCCGCGGCCGGCGCGGCGCCTGCCGCTCCGGCCCCAGGCTGCACCGCCCCACGCTTCGTGGCCGACGATCCGGCGGTCCGGTCCGCATTGCGCAAGGCGGAGGCGGGGGCGCTGCGGCGGCTGCCGATCCTGATCCGCGGCGAAACCGGGACCGGCAAGGAGCAGGTGGCGCGCCACGTCCACCGCGCCAGCGGCCGCCGGGGCGCCCTGGTGCCGGTGAACTGCGCGGCGCTGACCGGCAGCCTGATCGAGGCGGAGCTGTTCGGCCACGCGGAGGGCGCGTTCACCGGCGCCCGCCGCGGCGGCGCGCCCGGCCTCGTGTGCGAGGCGGACGGCGGCACCCTGTTCCTGGACGAGATCGGCGACATGCCGCTGGGGCTGCAAGCCGTCCTGCTCCGCCTGCTGGATGACTGGTCGGTCCGGCCCTTGGGGGGCGGGCGGCCGCGCCGGGTCGATGTGCTGCTGGTGGCGGCGACCAACATCGAGATCGAGGAGGCCGTGGAGGACGGGCGGTTCCGGCCCGACCTGTATTACCGGCTGAACACCGTTCCGGTGGTGCTGCCGGCACTTCGCGACCGGTCCGACCTGAAGGAGATCGCCCGGCGCCTGCTTGCGGAGGTGGCGCCGGACAGCGCCATCGAGCCGGAGGCGCTGGAGCATCTGGCGGCGTGGCGCTGGCCCGGCAACGTCCGGGAGCTGCGCAGCGTGCTGACCCGCCTGGCGATGGACCATCCGGGCCAGCCGATCACGCTTGCAATGGCGGCCGGCGCGGCCGGCCACACGGCGCTACGCGCCGGCGCAGGGCGGGACAGCCTGCGCGATGCCATGAGGGGGCGGATACTCGCGGCCCATCGCGATGCGGGCGGCAACCTGAGCGAGACGGCCCGGCGGCTGGGCGTGTCGCGCAACACCGTTTACCGGGCCATCGCAGCACGTTGAGCGGCTTTGGCCGAGGTCCTGCCAAGCGCGGCGCGGGCTTGTTGGTGCAGGAAGCCAGAGTCGGGATGCCCGGTCTCCGTCCGCGCTGCCTGGGCGCAGAGCGGATCGGGGCGGACGGCGCCCTCCTGGCCGATCGGGCTGGTCGCGCGTTCGGCGTCCCGCCCGAGGGCCGAGGCCGGGCCAGGAACCCCGGTCACGTCACCCCGCACTTGGGTAGCGTCCTCTGAGGTGGTCTCTTTGGGACCGCCTCAATGGTCCGGGGCTGACTGCGTGGTGCCTCAAGGTGGCTCGGCAGCCAGGCCCTGGAACGTCAGTCCCTTGAACTCCCGCGTGCGTGCGGTCAGCGCCGCCTCCACCGGCAGCCGCTCCATGCTGCTTGCGCCGTAGAAGCCGTGGCACAGCCGGCTGTGCTGCAAGATGTAGGCGGCGTCGGCAGGCTCGGCGATCGGGCCGCCGTGGCACAGCACCAGCACGTCCGGCCGCACGCGCCGGGCCGCCTCTGCCCACAGGTCCATGTCGCGCACGCAGTCCGCGAGCGTGCGGGCCGTCTCCGCGCCCACGCTGCCGCCGGTGGTCAGGCCCATGTGCGCGACGATCAGGTCGGCGCCGGCCCGCGCCATCTCCGCCGCCTCGTGCTCGTTGAACACGTAGGGCGTGGTGAGCAGGTCCTGCGCGTGGGCGGCGCGGATCATGTCGATCTCGTGCCCGAAGCCCATGCCGGTCTCCTCCAGGTTCTGGCGGAACCTCCCGTCGATCAGGCCCACGGTCGGGAAGTTCTGCACGCCCGCGAAGCCCAGGCGCCGCAGCTCCGCCAGGTGCTGGTCCAGCAGCAGGAACGGGTCCGTCGCGTTGACGCCCGCCAGCACCGGCGTGCGGCGCACGACCGGCAGCACCTCCCGCGCCATGTCCAGCACGATCTCGTTGGCGTTGCCGTAGGCCAGCAGCCCGGCCAGCGACCCGCGCCCGGCCATGCGGTAGCGTCCGGAGTTGTAGATCACGATGAGGTCGATGCCGCCCGCTTCCTCGCACTTGGCCGACAGGCCCGTGCCGGCGCCGCCGCCGACGATGGGCTGGCGGCGGGCGGCCATGCCCTGGAACCGCTCCATGATCTCGCGCCGGGTCGGGCGGGCGGACCCGGCCGGGACGGGGGCGCCGGTCATGCGATCTCCCGGAACTGCGCCGCCAGCGCCTCGGCGAAGGCGCGGTCGTTGACGTGGTGCGGCAGCTCGACCAGGCGGCGCTTGCCGGTGGCCCGGAGACCCGACCGCAGGGCTGCGAACAGCGCGGCGTCGGCGTCCGGGTCCCAGAACGGCTGGCCCGGCGCGTCCAGCGCGGACACGCCGCCGAGCGGCAGCAGCAGCCGCACCTCCCCCTCGCAGCGGTTGAGCCGCTCGGCGATCCAGGCGCCGACCGCTTGGTTCTCGGCCGCCGTGGTCCGCATCAGCGTGACCTGCGGGTTGTGTATGTAAAGCAGCCGGTCCCCGTAGCGCTGCGGCACGGTGTCCCTGGCTCCGAAGTTCACCATGTCCACTGCACCGACCGAGCCGACATAGGGCAGGCCCGTGCGCGCGACGGCGCCGAAACGGTCCTCCGTGCAGGGGAACACGCCGCCCATCAGCAGGTCCGGCACCTCCGTCGTGGTCGCGTCCACCATGCCGGCGAGCAGGCCGGACTCCGCGAGCTTCTCCATGCTTTGCCCGCCCGTGCCGGTGGCGTGGAACACGTAAGGCTCGTAGTCCGCCTCCAACGCCTCGCGCACGGCCGTCACGCAGGCGGTGGTGACGCCGAACATGGTCAGGCCGACGCCGGGCTTGTCGGCCTGTCCCGCCGGGACCGCGTGCAGCGCCATGCCGGCGGCGGCATGGGCCGCGTTGCCGATCACGCGCCGGCTGATGGCGTTCAGCCCGGCCACGTCCACGACCGAGTACATCATCGCGATGTCCGTGGGGCCGACATAGGGCGCGACGTTGCCGGAGGCCACGGTCGAGACCATCAGCTTCGGCACGCCCGCCGGCAGCGCGCGCATCGCCTGCGTCACGATGGCCGTGTTGCCGGAGCCGCCCATCCCAAGCACGGCGCCGATGTCGGCCCGCCCGCCGAGCCAGGCCGACAGCGCCTCCGCCATGCCGGCGACGGCCCGGCCG
>CAXUIQ010000242.1:0-6529 GCA_964250815.1 uncultured Acetobacteraceae bacterium | reverse complement strand
GTAGCCCAGCCCCCCGCGGCCCGGCGGCGCCGCGTGCTGCGGCCGCTGCTGTTCGCATTGCTGCCCGTGGCATTGGCCGCCGGAGCCTACGAGTACGTCACCGGCGGCCAGGTTATGTCCACGGACAATGCGTATGTGCAGGCGCGGTCGGTCGGCGTGGCCACGGACGTGTCGGGCCTGGTCGCCGCCATCGCGGTGCACGACAACCAGCACGTCAAGAAGGGCGACGTGCTGTTCCGCCTGCGCGACGCCTCCTTCCGCATCGCCTTGGAGGGCGCGCAGGGCCAGCTCGGCGCCGTGCGCAACCAGGTCCTGACGCAGCAGGCCTCCTTCAAGCAGGCCCTTGCGCAGGTCGCGCAGACGGAGGCGGATCTCCCGTATTTCGAGACGGTGTTCAAGCGGCAGCAGGACCTGGCGTCCAGCGTCGTCGCGTCGCGCGCCACCTTTGACCAGGCGCAGCACGACCTGACGGCGGCGCGGCAGAAGGTCGCGGTGGCCCAGGCCCAGGCGCAGGCCATGCTGGCGCAGCTCGGCTATGACGCGAACCAGCCGGTGGAGGACAACCCGTTCTACAAGCAGGCCAAGGCCGCGGCGGACTCGGCGCAACGCGACCTGGACGACACCGTGGTGCGGGCGCCGTTCGACGGCATCGTGACCAACGTGGACTCGCTGCAGGTCGGCAGCTACCTGCGCGCGTCGCAGCCGGGGTTCAACCTGATCTCCGACACCGACCTGTGGGTCGAGGCCAGCCCGAAGGAGACGGAGCTGACCTATGCCGAACCGGGCCAGCATGCGGTCGTGACGGTGGACACCTACCCGGGCGTTGCCTGGACGGGCACGGTGGAGAGCATCAGCCCGGCCTCCGGCTCCTCCTTCTCGCTGCTGCCGGCGCAAAATACCACGGGCAACTGGGTCAAGGTCGTGCAGCGCATCCCGATGCGCGTGCGGCTGGACCTGTCGGGCAAGCCGCCGCTGCGTGTGGGCATGAGCGTGGTGGTGGAGGTCGATACCGGGCACGCACGCGGGCTGCCGGCTTCCTTGCAGGCCTTGATCGACCGGGCCAGGGGCAGGCATGCCTAGCACGGCGTCGGCGAGGGGCGCCGCCGGGCGCGTCGCCAACCGCGGGGCGATCACCGCCAGCGTGATCCTGTCGGTGGTGATGCAGGCGCTGGACACCACCATCGCCAACGTGGCGCTGCCCTACATCCAGGGCAGCGTGTCCGCCAGCGCGGACCAGATCAACTGGGTCCTGACCTCCTACATCACCGCCGCCGCGATCATGACGCCGCCATCCGGCTACTTCGCCGCGCGCTTCGGGCGCAAGCGCATGCTGCTGGTTTCGATCGCCGGGTTCGTCGCCGCCTCCGTGCTGTGCGGCGTCGCGCAGTCGCTCATGGAGATCGTGGCGTTCCGCCTGCTGCAAGGGTTCTTCGGGGCGGCGCTGGTGCCGCTGTCGCAGTCGATCCTGCTCGACATCTACTCGGCCGAGGAGCGCGGGTCGGCGATGGCGCTGTTCGGCGTGTCCGTGATGGTGGGTCCCGTGCTCGGCCCGGTGATCGGCGGGTGGCTCACGGACAACATCAGTTGGCGCTGGGTGTTCTACATCAACGTCGGCATCGGCGCGGTGGCCTTCGCCGGCGTCAGCGCCTTTGTCGCGGAAACCCGGGCCGACGCGCGGACCCGGCTCGACTGGGTCGGCTTCGGCGCGCTCAGCGTCGCCATCGCGGCCTTGCAGGTCTTCCTGGACCGGGGCGAGCAGCTTGACTGGTTCTCCTCCGGCGAGATCACCGTCGAGGCGGTGGTGGCCGCCTCCGCGTTCTACGTGTTCCTGGTGCACACCTTCACGGGCGACAAGCCGTTCGTGAACCCGCGCCTGTTCCTGGACCGGAACTTCGCTTTGGGCATGGTCTTCATCTTCATCGTCGGCGTCACCTACCTCGCTTCCATGGCGCTGATGACGCCGTTCCTGCAAACGTTGATGGGCTATCCCGTGGTGACGGCCGGGCTGGTGATGGGGCCGCGCGGGATCGGCACCATGGCGTGCATGTTCGCCGTGGGCAAGCTGATCGGACGGGTGGAGGTCCGCTGGCTGCTGCTCACGGGGCTTGGCCTGACCGCCTGGGCCATGTTCGACATGACCGGGTGGACCCGCGACGTGTCCGAAGCGACGGTCGTGGTCACGGGCTTCATCCAGGGCGCCGGGCTGGGCTTCCTGTTCGTGCCGCTGTCGGTGGTGACCTTCTCGACCCTGCCAGCAGCCAGCCGCGGCGACGGCACGGGGCTTTACAACCTGTCGCGCAACATCGGGTCGAGCGTCGGCATCTCGGTCGTGACCGCGCTCCTGGCCGAGAACGTGCAGGTCAACCATGCCGACATCGCCGCCTATGTCACGCCGTTCAACCCGGCGCTGCGCACGCCTGCGATGGAGCAATGGATGAGCCCGTTCTCGGCGGCGGGCCGCGGACCGCTCGACGCGATGATCACGTCGCAGGCGACGATGATCGGCTACATGGACGACTTCAAGCTGCTGATGCTGACCTGCCTGGCGGTGATGCCGCTCGTCTTTCTGTTGCGCCGGTCCGCCGGGCCAATGGCGGTGGACCATTCTGCCGCCGTGGAGTGACACCGCTCGCCGGAAGGTCTGACCTGTCGAGGCATTCCGGGCATGCAGGCCGGATCAGCGCGGCGCCACCCGCCGCGGGAAGGCCAAGAAGGCCGTGCATGAACGGAGCGGACCTGCCGTAGTCGGTGGTGGACCGCGTCGTGTCCCGGCGCGGCGCCCCGCATCCGTTCGAGGCGCTGGACCCAGCGCGCACCGCGCCGGCCTTGGCGGACAGGCAGAACGGCTTCGATGCCACGGGGTGTTCGAACTGGACGGGGATGCGTGGGCGGATCAAGCTGGCGGCCTGGTTTCGAGCGGGCCTGCCGGGTTCAGGAGGCGCTGCAAACAATGCGGTCCCGCCTGCGTTCTCTGCGCGCCGAGCCTGGCAGGCCAACCTTTGAAGCCCCATGGACCCCGATGCCGCCTCCTGATCCCTACAAGACGCTTGAGCTTGCCCGCGATGCCACGCCGGAGCAGATCCGCTCGGCCTACCGCAAGCTCGCCAAGAAGTACCACCCTGACCTCAACCCCGGCAATGCCGCCGCCGAGGAGCGGTTTAAGGCGGTCAACGCCGCCAACGAGCTGCTGTCCGACCCCGACAAGCGCGCCCGGTTCGACCGCGGCGAGATCGACGCCGCCGGCGAGCCGGTGACGCCGGAGCCGCCGCCGCGCTACCGCCGCTACGCCGACGCGGCGGAGGGCGCGCGCTACCGCGCCGGGCCGGAGGACGGCCATCCGTTCGGCGACATCTTCGGCGATTTCCTCAACCGCGGCGGCGAGCCTTTGCGCATGCGCGGGGCGGACGCGCATTACGCGCTCGCGGTCGATTTCCTGGACGCCGTCGCGGGCGCGACCCGCACGCTGACCCTGCCGGACGGCCGGACGCTCGACGTGAAGATCCCGCCCGGCATCGAGGACGGGCAGGTGCTGCGCCTCAAGGGCCAGGGCGGCGCGGGGTGGAACGGCGGCCCGGACGGCGACGCGCTGATCGAGGTCCACACGAACCCGCACCCGTTCTTCGCCCGGGAGGGCGACGATATCCACGTGACCTTGCCGGTGACGCTGAAGGAGGCCGTGCTGGGCGGGCGCATCACGGTGCCGACGCCCACCGGCAGCGTGGCGATGACCGTGCCCAAGCGGTCCGACACCGGCACCCGCCTGCGGCTGCGCGGGCGCGGCATCCCGGCCCGTGCCGGGCGGCCCGCCGGCGACCAGTACGTGACGCTGCAAGTCACCCTGGCCGACACCGACGACGCGCTTGAAACGTTCCTGCGCGGTTGGACCCCCGCCAACCCCAGCAACCCGCGCCGCGCGATGGAGGGCGCATGATCACCGTCCAAACCCTGTCCGCCACCGTCGGCGTCGCGGAAGCGGAGATCGTCCGCTGGGTGGAGCTGACCTGGCTGCGCCCGGACGGCTCACCGGGCTTCTGGCTGTTCCGCGAGGTGGACGTGGCCCGCGTCCGCCTGATCGCCGAGCTGCGCGCGCTGCACATGGACGACGACGCGATGCCCGTGGTGCTGTCGCTCATGGACCAGCTCTATGCGGCCCGGCGGCGCATGAGGCTGTTGCAGCAGGCCGTGGACGAGGCCGCGCCGGATGCCGTGCGCGCCCGGCTGCGCGCCCTGCTAGAGGCGGGCGGGCCGGACCAACCCTGAAGGCGTCGTCCCGGGCCGGTGCGGTGGACAGCGCGCAGGCCATGGGCAACGGTCCGCGCGAACAAGCGGCCAAGGCAAAGGCGGGTCCCCATGGAATACGAGCGGCGGTTCAAGTTCCTGTTCTGCGCGCCCTCCTTCAACACCGACGACCTCGACTGGGTGCGGCTGCAGGCCATCGTGGCGGAGATCGGGCGGCTCGGCCTCTCCGTCGTCGTCGCGCGCAACACCGACGATGCGGAGCTGGCGATCCACACCGACGCGGCGATCGGCTGCATGGTGGTGGATTGGGGCAAGCGCGGCCTGATGGGCAAGGGCGCCGGGCTGATCTCGCTTGTGCGCAAGCGCGGGCTGGAGCTGCCGGTGCTGATCATGCTGCGGCGCACGCGGCTGGAGGACATCCCGGTCGAGGTGCTGAACCACGTGGACGGCACGGTGTTCCTGTCGGAGGAAACGCCGGAGTTCATCGCCCGCAACCTCGCGAGCCGGCTGCGCAACTACGCCGCCACGCTCAAGACCCCGTTCTTCGGCGCGCTGGTCGATTACGCGGAGGAAGGCAACTAGCTCTGGACCTGCCCCGGCCACAACGGCGGCATCTTCTACCGCCGCAGCGCCATCGGCCGCATCTTCTTCGAGCACCTCGGCCCCGCCATCTTCCGCGACGACCTCGACAACTCCGTGCTGGACCTCGGCGACCTGCTGACGCACGAAGGCCCGGCGCTCGCGGCGCAGAAGGCGGCGGCCCGGATCTTCGGCGCGGAGCGGACCTACTTCGTGCTGAACGGCACCTCGGCGTCGAACAAGATGGTGCTGGGCGCGCTGGTGGCCGAGGGTGACCTGGTGCTGTTCGACCGCAACAACCACAAGGCCGCCCACCACGGCGCGCTGCTGCTGGGCGGCGGCGTGCCGGTCTATTTGCCGACCGACCGCAACGTGTACGGCATGGTCGGCCCCATCGAACACGCAGCCCTGGACGAGGACCGCATCCGCGCCGCCATCCGCGCCAACCCGCTGGTTGCCGATCCCGACGCCTGGCGCCGCCCCCGCCCGTTCCGCGTCGCCGTGATCGAGCAGTGCACCTACGACGGCACGATTTACGACGCGGCGGCGATCCTGGAGAAGATCGGCCCGCTTTGCGACTACATCCTGTTCGACCAGGCGTGGGCGGGGTTCATGAAGTTCCACCCGCTGTTCCGCCGCCGCTTCGCCATGGGCCTGTCGCCGCTCGGGCCGGATCAGCCTGGCATCGTCGCCACCCAATCGACGCACAAGCAGCTCGCGGGCTTTTCCCAGGCGTCGCAGATCCACGTGCGGGACGGGCACATCAAGGGGCAGGCGCGCCGGGTCGAGCACCGCCGCTTCAACGAGAGCGTGCTGCTCCACGCCAGCACGTCGCCGTTCTACCCGCTGTTCGCCTCGCTCGACGTGGGCGCACACATGATGAAGGGCCGGTCGGGGGAGGTGCTGTGGGACGACACCATCCGGCTCGGCATCGAGCTGCGCAAGAAGCTGCGCCTGCTCCGCCGCGAATACGTGCAGAACGAGGCCGACCCGGCGCGGCAATGGTTCTACGACCCCTTCGTGCCGCATGAGGTGCAGTGGCAAGGCCCGTCCGACGAGGCGCCGCGCGAGGCTGCGTGGGAGGACGTGCTGACCGACGACCTGGCGGGCGACCCCGCGTTCTGGGCGATGGAGGGCCACGACGCCTGGCACGGCTTCCACGGCGTACCGCCGGGCTTCGCGATGACCGATCCGAACAAGCTCACCTTGCTGATGCCGGGCTTCGACCGCCGCACCGGCGCCTGCGAGCCGCACGGCGTGCCGGCGCCGCTCCTGGCGGAATATCTGCGGGAGAACCGCATCGTGCCGGAGAAGAACGACCTGCATAGCATCCTGTTCCTGCTGACCCCAGGCGTCGAGAGCAGCAAGGCCGGCACCTTGCTGAGCTGGCTCGTGACGTTCAAGCGCCTGCACGACGAGAACGCCCGGCTGCAGGACGTGATCCCCGGCTTCGTCCGCCGCCGGCCGCAGCGGTATTACGGCATGGGGCTGCGCGATTTGTGCGGGGGAGATGCACGCCTTCTACCGCGACGCGGGCATCAGCCGCTTGCAGCGCGAGCAGTTCGGTGCCGACCACCTGCCGGAACAGGCGATGCTGCCGCACGAGGCGGCGCGGATGCTGGTGCGCAACAAGGTGGATTACCTGCCGATCGACCAGCCGGGTCGAGCACCGCCGCTTCAACGAGAGCGTGCTGCTCCACGCCAGCACGTC
>CAXUIQ010000241.1:3542-6551 GCA_964250815.1 uncultured Acetobacteraceae bacterium | reverse complement strand
GACAAGAAGGGCGTGCTCACCGTGCCGCGGGTCGATACCGCGATCGACTGCGGCGAGTTCGTGAACCCGGAGCGCATCTACTCGCAGATCGAGGGGGCTGCGGTCATGGGGCTGAGCATCGCGAAGCTCGGTGAGATCAGCTTCAAGGACGGCCGGGTGCAGCAGAGCAACTACGACGACTACCCGGTGGTGCGGATCGACGAGGCGCCGCGCGTCACCAACACCTACATCGTGCCGGCCGCTGCGGGCACGCCGCCGAGCGGGGTAGGGGAGCCGGGCGTGCCGCCGTTCACGCCCGCGCTGTGCAACGCGATCTTCGCCGCCACCGGCAAGCGCATCCGCAGTCTGCCGATCCGCGACCAGCTCGCGGTCTAACGAGAGCGGGAGGTTGCCGCGCGCAGCCTCCCGGTCCGCATCGGGAGTTCCCGCACCATGAAGACATCGCTCGCCGCCATCGCCCTGCTTGCCGCTGCCTCGTGTCCGGCGGCGGCGCAGACCAGCACGCCGACCGGCCCCGGCGCCGCGTCGCAGGCCCGGCCGTCACGCGGGCCGGAGCAGACTTCCGTGCCCAACGCCGCACCGGCCGCCACCACCGGCCAGACGACCGCCTCCAAGGACCAGGACCCGACCGTGAAGCAGATGAACCAGGCCGAGAAGAGCAAGATCGACAAGTTCGGCAAGTAGGGCGTCATCCGCCCGCCAGGCGCTCCGTGCTGCGTGCAGCCCGTGTGGTGATCGCGTCCCACTGCCCGGCGGCGACCTCCGCGGCGGGGGTCAGCCAAGAGCCGCCGACCGCGACCACGTTGGGCTGGGCCAGCCAATCCGCGGCGTTCTGCTCCGTGAGGCCGCCGGTCGGGCAGAACCGGGCTTGCGGAAAGGGGCCGGCAAGGGCTTTCAAGTAGGCCAGCCCGCCCGCGGAGGTGGCAGGGAAGAACTTGGCGGTGTCGAAGCCGCGGGCGGTGGCCTCCATCAGCTCGGACGCCGTGGCAATGCCCGGCATGAAGGGGATGCCGGCCTCCGCCGCTGCGTCGAGCAGCGCCGGCGTGGCGCCGGGGCTGAGGGCGAAGCGCGCGCCGAGCCCCTCCGCCCGGCGCAGGGCCGAGGGCGTCAGCACCGTGCCGATGCCCACCACCGCATCCGGCACCTGCCGGATGATCGCCTCCGCCCCGGCCAGCCCGGCCGGCGTGCGTAGCGTGATCTCCAGCAGGCGCACCCCGCCGGCCACCAGCGCCCGGGCGAGCGGCACGGCGTCCTCCAGCCGGTCGATGGTGATTACGGGGATGATCGGCCCGAGCGCCAGCACGGCGGCAAGCTGGCTTCGGCGGGACGGGGTGGCGCTCATGGTTCAGGCTCCTGGGCGTTTCCGGGGGCGCCTGCGGGCTGGGTGGCGGCGTGCGGGGCGATGGCGCCCGGATGTCCCACGACGCTGCCGGCCAGGTCGTGCCCGGCGCGGGCCGCGGCCTCGGGCGGGACGCCGCGCAGGCGGGCCGCGAGATAGGCGGCGGCGAAGCTGTCGCCGGCCGCCGTCGTGTCGATCACCTGCCGCACCGGGCCGGCCTGCACATGGAACTCGGCGCCGCCATGCAGGACGCGGCAGGCGGGGCGGTCCAGCTTCAGCACGAT
Source organism: uncultured Acetobacteraceae bacterium (assembly GCA_964250815.1). Taxonomy (GTDB): domain Bacteria; phylum Pseudomonadota; class Alphaproteobacteria; order Acetobacterales; family Acetobacteraceae; genus CAHJXG01. The sequence goes on along the minus strand of CAXUIQ010000241.1, from coordinate 4,928 downwards.
TTCCGTGCTCGCGGCATGGCCAAGCAACTCGGCCTCGCCCGCTTCGCCGCCAAGCAGGTCCAAATCCTCGGCGGAGGCAAGCACGATGTCCGCGAGCGCGTACATCCGCGCATAGGCCGCGTGCGCTTCCGCCCGGTCCGGCCAGCCGCGCGGGCGGAAGTTGGTGTCGAACGCCACGCGCGCCCTGCGCGCCCGGGCATCGGCCAGCGCCCGGAACAGCGCCTCCCGCGCCTCGGCGCCGTAGATCGAGAGCGTGATGCCGGACAGGTAGAGCGCGTCGAACGCCGAAAGCTCCGCCAGGTCGAGGTGGTCGAACAGGTGCCGGGCCGCCGCGCTGTCGCGCCAGTACAGGAAGCGGCGTTCCCCCTGCGGATCGGTCTGGATGATGTAGAGGCCCGGCAGCCGCCCGGGGAGGCGATGCACCAGCCGGGTGCCGATCCCCTCCTCCTGCCAGCGCGCCAGCATCTCGCCGCTCCAGGCGTCATCGCCCAGCGCGGTCACGTAGTCCACGGGGACGCCCAGCCGCGCGAGATAGACGGCGGTGTTCAGCGTGTCGCCGCCGAAGCCGCGGCGGAGCTGCCCATCCGGCTGCTCCCGCAGTTCCACCATGCACTCGCCGATGCAGGCGACCCGCGCCGTCATGTCCGCGCCGCACGCGGCGGCGCAGGCATGGCGCCGGACAGGCACGGCCGGGGCGGGAGGGCGCTGGTTGCCACGCCCGATTGTTAGTATGCTGGTCTGCCAACCGGCAAGGGGCCAGGTCCGGCCCGGACCCATGTGCGAGGGGCCGGAACGCAAGGGAACAGCGCCGCATGCAGGTTTGCGTCATCCACAAGGCCCAGGACCTGCGGATCGAGGACCGCGCCGCGCCGGATATTCCGCCCGGCGGCGCGCTGGTCCGGGTGCGGGCCGGTGGCATCTGCGGGTCCGACCTGCACTATTACTTCGAGGGCCGCAACGGCGATTTCGTGATCCGCGAGCCGTTGATCCCGGGCCACGAGATCTCGGGCGAGGTCGCCGCCACGGGTGCCGGGGTCGCGCGGCTGCGGCCCGGCCAGCGCGTCGCGATCCACCCGGGGCGCAGTTGCGGGCGTTGCGCTGCGTGCCGGGCCGGGCGCGGCAACCTGTGCCGCAACGTGTTCTTCATGGGCAGCGCCAGCCGCTTCCCGCACATGCAGGGCGGGTTCGCCGAGTACGTCGCCGTGGACGAAGGCCAGGCCTACCCGGTGTCGGACACCCTTCCCTTCTCCACGGCGGCTTTCGCGGAGCCATTGGCCGTGGCGCTCCATGCGGCCGAGCGCGCTGGGCCGCTGCTGGGCCGGTCGGTGCTGGTCGTCGGGGCGGGGGCGCGCGGCCGGCGGGGGTGAAGTCCGCGGAGGCGGCGCG
>CAXUIQ010000241.1:0-3532 GCA_964250815.1 uncultured Acetobacteraceae bacterium | reverse complement strand
GGGCCGATCGGCCTGCTGGTCTTGCTCGCGGCCCGGCGCGCCGGGGCGGAGAGCATTGCGATCACCGACATCCTCGATGCCCCCCTGGCGCTCGCCCGGCGGATCGGTGCCGACGCGGCGGTGAACGTCGCGGCCGACGCCGACGCGCTGTCCCGCATGGCGGAGGAGGCGGGCGGGTTCGAAACCGCGTTCGAGGTGTCCGGCAACCCGGCCGGCCTCGCGTCCTGCCTCCATGCGCTACGGGCGGGGGCGACGGTCGTGCAGGTGGGCACCTTGCCGCCGGGCCAGTTTCCGTTTGCCGGCAACCTGGTGATGGCCAAGGAGATCGACCTGCGCGGCGCCATGCGCTTCGACCGCGAGTTCGCCCATGCCGTCGCCTGCCTGGACGGCGGCCTGGTCGATGTCGCGCCCCTGCTGACTGCCTCCGTGCCGGTTGCAGAGGCATCGGCGGCGTTCGGCCTGGCCAAGCAGCGGGACAGGCACTCCAAGGTGCAGATCGCCTTCTGACGCTTGATGCCGCGGCGGTCCAGGGCCGCAAGGCGGCTTGACTCCCCAAACCCGATGCGGACAGCTAAGGAAAAAGGGAGGCGATGCGCCGCGACATGTCAAATACGATGGTGAACCAGGACGCCGCCTCGGCCATCCTGGCCCGGCTGGACCGCCTGCCGGCGACGCGGCACGTTTGGCGGCTGGTCACGCTGCTCTCGCTCGGCGGCATGTTCGAGTTCTACGACCTGTTCATGACCGGCTACGTGATCCCCGGGCTGGTCAAGGCGGGGCTGCTGGCCCATGCGGCGGTCGGCATCTTCACTGGGCCGGCGCTGTTCGTGGCGGCGACCTTCACCGGCCTGTTCATCGGCACCTTCGTGTTCGGCTTCGTGGCCGACAAGTACGGGCGCCGCGCCATCTTCACGTTCTCCCTGCTGTTCTACTGCGCGGCCACCCTGGTCATGGCGTTCCAGGACAGCGGGCTTTCGGTCTGCCTGTGGCGGCTGGTCGCCGGCATCGGCATCGGCGTCGAGTTGGTGACCATCGACACGTATATCGCCGAGCTGGTGCCCAAGCACGTGCGGGGGCGCGCGTTCGCCTATAACCAGGTGATCCAGTTCTCCGTGGTCCCCATCGTGGCGTTCCTGTCCTACAAGCTGGTGCCGATCGCGCCGCTCGGCTTCGACGGCTGGCGTTGGGTGGTGGCGATCGGGTCGCTCGGCGCGCTGTTCGTGTGGGTCTTGCGCCGCGGCGTCCCGGAAAGCCCGCGCTGGCTGATCCAGCAAGGCCGCGTGGCGGAGGCGGAGGCGGTCACGGCGGCCCTCGAAGCCAAGGTGGCGGCGGACCTGGGCGGCGCCCCGCTGCCGCAGCCCGCGCCGCACGCCGTGGACCGCACGGAGGCGGCGGGCCGGTTCGCCGAGATCTGGCAGCCGCCGTACCGCACGCGGACGCTCATGCTGATGGTGTTCCAGTTCTTCCAGACCTTCGGCTTCTACGGCTTCTCGGCCTGGGTGCCGACGCTGATCGCGCAGCAGACCGGGATCAACCTGAGCGGAAGCCTGCTGTATTCCTTCATCATCGCCATCGCCAGCCCGTTCGGCCCATTGCTGGCCATGGGCTTCGCCGACCGGTTCGAGCGGAAATGGCAGTTGGTGGGCGCGGCCTGCGGCGTCGGCGTGTTCGGGGTGCTGTTCTCGTTCCAAGGCACGATGGCGCTGCTGATCGTGTTCGGCGTGCTGATCACGCTGTGCAACAACGTGCTGTCCAACACCTTCCACGGCTACCAGACCGAGCTGTTCCCGACGCGGGTGCGGGCGCGGGCCGTGGGCTTCACCTACTCCTTCAGCCGGGTCAGCACGATCTTCGCGAGCTTCATCATCGGCTTCTTCCTGCAAACGGCGGGCACCAAAGGGGTGTTTGGCTTGATCGCCTTCGCCATGCTGATGGTCGTGCTGTCGATCGCGATTTTCGGCCCGCGCACCAACGACCTCGAACTGGAGCAGATTTCCGGCTAGCGCCTGCCCTGTCTCAGTCGTCGGCGATGTCCCGGTCCGTGTTGTCCGGAAGCAGGGCGGTGGCGACCAGGCTGATGATCGCGCAGGCGAGGATGAAGAAGGCGATCACCCAGCCCGTGCGGTACTGGCTCAGCAGATATGCCACGATCAGCGGCGCCGGGCCGCCGGCGATGACGGAGGCGAGCTGGTAGCCGATGGACGCGCCGCTGTAGCGGAGCCGCCCGGGGAAGCATTCCGCGATCAGCGCCGCCTGCGGCCCGTACATCAGGTCGTGCGGGATCAGCGACACGACGATGGCGACGAACACCAGCGCAGGCGACATGGTGTTCAGCAGGCCGACATAGGCGAACCCGTACAGCCCGGTGAGCAGGGCGCCCAGCATGTAGATGCGCCGCCGCCCGAAGCGGTCCGAAAGGTGCCCGGCGAACGGCACCGTCACCAGCGAAAACGCCGAGGCCACCATCACGGCGATCAGCAGCAGGTCGCGGGACAGCTTCAGCGTGCCGACGCCGTAGGAGAACACGAAGGCGGTGAAGATGTAGAACGGCGCCTGCTCCCCCATGCGGGCGAGCGCGCTGAGCAGGATCTCCTTGGGATACTGCCGCATCACCGTGAGCGCGGGCGTCTTCTCGATGCGGTTCTCGGACGCCATGCGCTGGAAGGTCGGCGACTCCTCGACGCCGAGGCGTATCCATAGGCCGACCCCGATCAGGATGATCGACAGCAGGAAGGGGATGCGCCAGCCCCAGACCAGGAAGGCGTCGCCCGACCAGGCGCTGAAGCCCAGCACGGCAAGGTTCGCGGTGAACAGCCCGGCGGGCACGCCCATCTGCGGCCAGGACGCCGCCAGACCGCGCCCGCCCTTGCTGCCGGCCCATTCCATCGACATCAGCACCGAGCCGCCCCACTCGCCGCCGACGCCGATGCCCTGGATGAAGCGGAGCATCGTCAGGATGATGCCGCCCCAGATGCCGATGCTGGCATAGCTCGGCACGACGCCCACGAGCACGGTGGCGACGCCCATCAGCATCAGGGTGGCGATCAGCGTCGATTTGCGCCCGATGCGGTCGCCGAAGTGGCCGAAGATCGCGGCCCCGATGGGCCGGGCGACGAAGCCTACGGCATAGACGCCGAATGCGTTCAGCGTGGCGACCAGCGGGTCGTTGTTGGGAAAGAACAGCGAGCCGAACACCAGGCCCGTGGCGGTGCCGTACAGGAAGAAGTCGTACCATTCGATCGTTGTGCCGATGGTGGCGGCCAGCGCCGCCCGGGTCAGCATCCTGCGCTGTTCCGCGGCGGTCATGGCGGGGGCCTGGGCGGTCGGTGACATGGGTCCCTCCTGGCGGTTTTCGCCTACGATGCTGCCTGCCTGCGCATTCCGCAAGCCGGGCTGCCTGCCGGTTCCTGCCCGGGCCGGCGCTTCGCAGCGCCGCCGCTCAAGGAACCGAGACGCGGACCCGGTGCCAGGCGGTGCTCAGGTAGCCCTTGCAGTTCCACACATGGTCCGGCAGCGCCGGCTGCGTCTGCCC
>CAXUIQ010000240.1:0-6557 GCA_964250815.1 uncultured Acetobacteraceae bacterium | reverse complement strand
GGTTTGAAGCGGCTGGCCTGGACGGGACGGCGCTTGCGGCCGCCGCCCGCCAGGCCTGCGCGCTGCGGCGTCAGGTTTGCAGCGGGAGCACAGTCGCGCCATCGGGATAGTGGGAAAGGTTGCCGCGCAGGAATATGCCGTCGGCCGTTTGCGCGACGCTGCTGTCGCCGGAAGCGGCGGTGGATGCGCCGAAGAACGGGGCGGCCACGTCCGACGTGAAGCGCACCTGGTCCACCACGTCGGAGCCGTCGAACAACGTCATCACGTGGCTGTTGTCGTCGAAGGCATACGAGGTGGCCGTCAAGCCCTTGAGCAGGACGCTCTGCTCGCCAAAGGCGGGGGGGCTGCCCGCAACAGGAGCGCCGTTGGCGAACAGGTCGATCTGCCCGGCGAATTCGAGCGGCTTGTCGATCAGCAGGTAGCCCATGTGGACGTTGATCGTCTCGCCCGCGCCGACGCTGCTGCCCAGTTCGAGGGAACCCGTGTCGGCGGAGCCGGTGTAGTCAACCGCCCCGTTGGTCATCGTGACCGTGCCCTGGCCGCCAAGCGGCGTGTTGATCACCGCCTTGCCTCCCTCGATCGTGGAGTCCGTCGCATCGAACGACGACCGGCCGCCGCCGTTGACGGTCAGGGTGGTGCCGTACTTGATGTCAAAGCTTGTGGTCAGCGTCGCGCGCCCGTTCAGGTTGATGGTCAGCCTTTCGGGGGCGCCGATGGGGCCATGGCCGTAGGGGTCTGGCGCTCGGACGGTGTTCGCCTGGTCGCCGACGTTGATCGCGCCGATGCTGCTGTTGCCCCAAACGTTGACCGTGGCGTATTCCGGCACGATGGGGATGGTGTTGTTCACCGGCTGCGAAAGGCTGTCCGGCATCGTCAGGGCGCTGAGCGATGCGTTGCGCAGGTCGAGCGCCGGCGGCGCGCTGGGATCGGTGTTGCCGAGCAGCACGGTCGCCTGGACGTCCTGCCAGCGCAGCACGGCCTCCCCGCTGGCGATGGCCGCCGTGTCGCCAGGGCCGGGGACGCCGCGCGGGTCCCAATGCCGGGCAGCGGAATACTTGCCGTAGCCGCCAGTCCAATTAAACGTTGCCATGACGCCGCTTTCCCCAATTTTGAGCATCCGCGAAATGCCGGTGCCTGTGTTTGCCGCGGAAACCCTTGACTTAGATTAACAGCGATTCGCGGCGAGACGCATCGTTCCTTTGATGCTCCCTGACACGTCCATGTGAGGCTGGGTACGACCGGCGCAGAGGCTCGGGAAGCGTGGCCCGGCGTGATGCGCGGTGCGGCGGCGCCTCGTGCAGGGCCGATCAGGGCAGGGCGGCGGGTTCGGAGCGGCTGCCCGGACGGCGCTACGGCGGCAGGAGGGCGTCCACCAGGGCCTCCATCTCGGCGGCGATCCCGTCGGCGGCCAGGGCGTCGCGGATGGCGCGGCGCTTGGCGGTGAAGTGCTGCGCGTCGGCCAGGGGCACGGCGGCGGCGATGGCCTCGGCGTGGGTGGCTGCGGCGGCGAGGTCGCGGTGGAGCGGGTCGGCGTCGTCGTACTCGGGGATGGGCAGGGTCCAGACGAGGTTGTCGAAGTGGCGTTTGTCGCGTTGGCCGTGCGGTTGAAGATCCGTGATTTTCGCCAGGACGGCGGCGCTGTTGATGATGGTCACCAAATATGCCGCTTCATCTAAACTGTGAGCCGCACACCAGTAAGCACCATGTTCAACCAGGGCGTCACCAGAGAGAACACGCGCCGCGCACAAACGAGTTCCAGACGCTGCATAGGTTACACGCAGGACCGACTGCACATCCTGTGTTGACAGTTTACGCATGTGGTCAATCTGCGCACTCAGGCTTGCTCTTGGCTCGCCATTCGCCTTCTTGCCGCTATGTTCTGCCCATTTTGTTTCAATGTCACGTAGCCAAGCTGCCAGATGACGGTAGCCGGCTTCACTTGCTGTTGCGGCATCTAAAAGTTTTGTGCCCTCCAACGGGATCACCGCTGTCACGGTGTCTAGCAGGCGGAATGGTGTGATTGTCTCGCCAAGGATGATCTGTCGAAGAAACCTCACTTCAACAGGCCCACGTGGTGGCTCCACTGTAGTCCAAGGATGTTTGTCGAGTGCTCCTGCCCGACCGCGCAAGCGCGGCGCATCACGTCGGCTCCCTAATCGGCTGACTGGCTCCAGTTCGACCATCATAAAACGTCGTGGGAACAGATTGGCACCATTGCGGAACCGCGTACGATAAGGTGACGCCCCCACCAGCGTCCGCGCCCGCGGCCAAGGCACCCGGCTATGCACCAGCGCCCGCGCCGCCTCCGCATCATCGGCGTCCCGCCGCGTCAGGTGCCCCACCCAGCGGTCCAGCTCCGCCGGGTGCGCCCCGGCCATCTGCCGCCGGCCGAACAGCACGCAGGTGCTGGTCGTGCTGCTGCCGGACTGCGCGCCGAAGATCGGCCACACCCGCTCCAGCGCCCACCCGCCGGTCAGCCGCACCCGCGCCTCGCCCATCCGCCCGGCCCGCAGCCCGGCGAACACCGGGGCGTTCAGCACCGCATACGGCAGCACGAACGCCAGCCGGCCGCCCGGCTTGAGGTAGCGCTCCGCCCCGCGCGCCCAGAACAAGGCGCACATGTCCTGCTGCGTCGCCAGGTTGCCGCCGACCCACAGGTCATACTCCCGCAGCGCTTCCCGCATCCGGTCCTTCATGCCGGGGCTGAGGTGGCGATAGACGATCCAGGGCGGGTTGCCGACCAGCACGTCCGCCCGCTGCTCCGGCCGCGACAGCCACACCGGGCGCACCAGGTTGCGGAACACGAAGGTCCAGATGCCGTTGCGCCCGGCCCGGTACAGCGCCTGCAAGCGCGCGAAGGTGGACGCCAGGGCGTCGGCGTCCGCCGGCTCCGCCCCCTGGATGCGCCGCAGCGCGCGGCCCACGGTCTCCGGTGCCGCGTCGTCGGCAAGGCCCTGGCTCAGCGCGTCCAGCCCCTGTTCGAACACCGCCTGGTCCTGGGCGAACCCGGCGGGGATCTGCAAGGGCGCCTCGCCCGGCACCTCCACCAGCACGTCCGCCCCGCCCACGTAGCGGCGCAGGTTCCATTGCATGGCGTCGCCCAGGAACACCGGCACCCGCAGCACCGCCGGGCGCTCCGCCAGCAGGCCGCCCAGCGCCAGCAGCCAGGTGACGCGCGCCAGCGTGACCGCCACCGGATGCACGTCGAGGCCCCGAACTTGCTCGGCGCAGGCGTCCAGGATGCGCGGCCCGGCCCAGCCCGCCGCGCGCCCGGCGGCGGCCAGGCGGCGCACCGCATGGAACAGGAAGGTGCCGGAGCCGCAGGCCGGGTCCAGCACCCGCTGCGCGAGCGGCGCGTCCACCGCCGCCGCGGCCACCCGCGCCGCCAGCCAGTCCGGGGTGTAGTACTCGCCCAGGTCGTGCCGCTGGTCCGGATCGACCAGGCTCTCGTAAAGGATCTTCAGCACGTCGGTCTCGACGTCGCGCAGGCGGAACCGGGCGGCCTGCTGCGCCACCTGGCGCACCAGCTCCGCGCCGTCCGGCAGGCGCAGCGGCCAGTCGAAGAAGTCCGCCTCGACCGCGCCCAGGATGCCCTCCTCCGCCAGGGCGCGTCCGGACAGCAGGGCGGCCGGGTCGTCCACCGGCAGGTCCAGCACCCGCGCCGCGATCGCCTTGACCACGGCCGTGAGGTAGGTGTGCTGCAGGAACAGCGCGTCCTCGCCCACGTCCTCGCCGTAGGCTTCCCGCAGCAGCCCGTCCCACAGGTCGCGCTTCAGCCGCACCTCGGGGTCGTGGCGCAGCGCCGCCCACAAGGTTTCCAGCACCATCTTGGCGCGGCCGAAGGTCAGGCTGGCGCGGCCGAACGCCTGCACGACGGATTGCGGGTCCGGCAGCAGGTCCGGCTGGTCGGACAGCAGCAGCTCGAGCCACGCCATCAGCTCGCGCGGCCGGTCCACGTTGGTCGAGTAGCGGCTCAGTTCCTGCAACGCGCCGTCGCGCAGCGCATAGGCGATGAACGTGGCGCCGTCCGTCGCAAGGCCCGTCACCGGGCGCGGGCTGCGCGACCGGGCGGCGGCGTCGGCCAGGTAGGCCGGCATGCGCGCCAGCACGTCGTTCAGCTCTTTCCGCAGGTCGCTTTTCAGCTCGATGACCGTGGCGCCCCACATGGCGTCGATGCGGCCGCGTCCGTCCAGCAGGTACACCTCGTGGGCGATCTCCTCGTGCGGCGCATGGAAGCCTGAGTGCAGCAGTTCGGTGACGTGGCCGCGCAACGCCTCGTGCCGCGGGCGGGCGGCGATGGCGCGCACCAGTCCGGGCAATGTCTCGGTACGCCAATGGACAGTCATGCGGCCACGATGCGCGAACGGATCGGATTAGCCAAGACCGGCCCGGCAAGACCGGCCTGGCAAGGCTGGCCCGAATCGCGCACGGCTGCTACGCCTGGGCCATGTCCGCTTCGCAAGCCGACCTGTTCGGGACTTCGCGCGCCGCCGAGCCGCCCAGCGAGGAAGTCGTCGCCCTGATCCGCGTCCGGCTGCACGCCACCCTGGCGCTGGTCAAGGCGGCGCCCGTGATGCCGTGGGCCGACCAGCTCGCCATCATCCGCGAGGACAACGCCTTCCGCTTCGGCAAGGACGCGCTGCCGCCGGCGGAGGGCGCGGCGCTTTGGGCCGAGTTCGATGCGGAGATGGACCGCCTGTATGCCGTGATGAACGAGGGCAAGGAACCGGACCTCGACGACTGACCGGGACGGCCGGACGCCGCCCCGCCTGTTGCATCCGCTCCCTCATCCCGCTAAACCCCGCGCTTCGTTTGCGCGCCGGGCCTGGAATGGGCATGCCCGGCCGCGACGCCTGTCCGGAGGCCACCCGGCCCCGCAGGTCCAGCCGCAGGAGACCCAAATGCCCAAGCTGAAGACCAAAAGCTCGGTCAAGAAACGCTTCAAGATCACCGCCACCGGCAAGGTGCTCGCCGGACCCGGCAAGAAGCGGCACAACCTCATGGCCCGCAGCCAAAAGGCCAAGCGCGCGAACCGCGGCAGCCAGGTGCTCACCCACGCGGACGGGCTGACCGTCAAGCAGTGGACGCCATACGGCCTGGCATAAGGGAGCGCACCGATGGCACGAGTGAAACGGGGCGTCACCACCCACGCCCGGCACAAGAAGGTCCTGAAAGCCAGCAAGGGCTTCCGCGGCCGGAGTTCCACCAACTACCGCATCGCGCTGGAGCGGCTGGAAAAGTCGCTGCAATACGCCTACCGCGACCGGCGGCAGAAGAAGCGGGACTTCCGCGGCCTGTGGATCCAGCGGATCAACGCGGCGGTGCGGGAGCACGGCATCACCTACAGCCGCTTCATCGCCGGGCTGAAGGCGGCGGGGATCGAGCTGGACCGCAAGGTTCTGGCCGCCATCGCCTACGACGACCCGGCCGCGTTCTCCACGGTGGTGCAGCAGGTGCAGGCGGTGATGGCCGCCGCGGCCCCCGAACCCGCCCCCGCTGCGGCCGAGTAGCGCCGGGCGGCGGCAAGCCCTCCGGGTTTCCGCGGGACGTGCTGGAAAGGGCTGCCCAGGCCGGGCGGCCCTTTTTGCCTACCTTTCCGGACAGCCAGCCATGACCGACGACCTCCATGCCCTGCGCGCCGAAACCGAGGCGGCGCTGGCCGCGGCTTCCGACCTGCGCGCCTGGGACGCCGTGCGGGTGGGCGTGCTCGGCAAGCAGGGGCGGCTCACCGGGCTGCTGAAGGAACTCGGCAAGGTTGCGCCGGAGCAGCGGCGGGAGCGCGGGGCACAGCTCAACATCTTGAAGGATGAATTGGCCGCGCTGGTCGAGGCGCGGCGCGCGGCGCTGGGCGCGGCGGCGCTGGACGCGCGGCTCCTGGAGGAGCGGATGGACGTCTCGCTCCCGCCGCCGCCGCAGCCCCACGGCCTGGTCCACCCGATCAGCCGCACCATGGAGGAGATGGCGGCGATCTTCGGCGCCATGGGCTTCACGGTCGGCGAGGGCCTGGACATCGAGACCGACTGGTTCAACTTCGGCGCGCTGAACATCCCGGCGCACCACCCGGCGCGCGCCGACCACGACACGTTCTACCTGCCTGGCACCCGCGACGGCCGGCCGCTGCTGCTGCGCACGCAGACCAGCGACGTGCAGATCATCTCCATGCTGCAAACGCCGCCGCCGCTGCGGGTGATCGCGCCCGGCCGCACCTACCGCGCAGACCACGACGCGACGCACAGCCCGATGTTCCACCAGTGCGAGGGGCTGGCGATCGACCGCGACATCACGCTTGGGCACTTGAAGGGCTGCCTGATCGACTTCCTGCGCGCCTTCTTCGGCATCGCCCACCTGCCGGTGCGCTTCCGCAGCAGCTACTTCCCGTTCACCGAGCCGAGCATGGAGGTCGATGTCGGCTGGAACCGGCGCACCGGGGAACTGGGCGGCGGGGGCGACTGGCTGGAAATCCTCGGCAGCGGCATGGTGCATCCGCGCGTGCTGGCGAACTGCGGGCTGGACCCGCGGGAATGGCAGGGCTTCGCCTTCGGCATGGGGGTGGAGCG
>CAXUIQ010000239.1:2415-6561 GCA_964250815.1 uncultured Acetobacteraceae bacterium | reverse complement strand
GCCCCAAATCCCCGGCTGCGGCCAGCAGGGCGGACGCGCCGGACAGCCCGGCGAGGAAGATATAGCCTCCTACCGCCCAGTTGTTGAACGGCGCTTCCTTGAGCTGCGGCCGCCCGTAGTAGGTGGGCACGCCGTCGCGCACCACCGCGCCCGTGGTGCCCGATTGCGGGACCGATGGCGGCTCCTGCGGGCCGTGCTCGGTGGCCCGGCGCTCGGGGGTGGGGTGTTCGGACGCCGGGTGCTCGGAAGCAAGAGGCTCGGGGGATGTCACGTGCGGCTCGGACATGGTGCGCCTCCTCAGTCCCGGCTGGAGAACACGGCGAACGCGGCAAGCGCCAGCCCGGCCACCGCCGCGAGGCCGGAGGCGAGGCGCGGCGCCACCCGGTTCGAGGCGCGGGTGGGCGGGGCAGGCAGGTTGTACGCCTGGGGCGGGTCGGTCAGCAGTAAGAATGCGGCGTGGTGGCCCTGGTCGGGGGTGGCGCCGGGCGCGCCCGGCACGCCATACAGGTAGGCGTCGGCCGCGCCAACCGCGTGTAGTTCCTCGACCCGGCGTGCCGCCCGCCGTTGCAGGTCGCCGATCTCGCCGAACTGGATGCTGTCGGTCGGGCACGACTTGGAGCATGCCGGCTCCAGCCCGCCCTTCAGCCGGTCGTAGCAGAGGGTGCACTTGTGCGCCTTGCCGTCGATCGTGTTGAGATCGACCACGCCGAACGGGCAGGCGGGGATGCAGTAGCCGCAGCCGTTGCAGATGTCCTGCTGCACGACCACGGTGCCGAACTCGGTATGGAACAGCGCCCCGGTGGGACAGGCCTCCAGGCAGGGCGCGTTGTGGCAGTGCTTGCACACGTCGCTCATCATCAGCCAGCCGCTTTGGAACGGCGCCTCGTTGTTGTCGCGCACGCCGCCGCAGCCGCTCTTCTCGACGAAGCTGACGTGCCGCCAGGTGTTGGCCGACAGCGCCCCGGTGTTGTCGTAGCTTTGCCCGGTCAGCCCGATGTTGTCGGCCGGCAGGTTGTTCCATTCCTTGCACGCGACCTCGCAGGCCTTGCAGCCGATGCAGACCGTGGTGTCGGTGAAGAAGCCGTAGGACCGGCCAGGCTCGATCAGCACGTGGGCCGTCAGCTCGCTCTCGTTCGGGATCACGCGGTCCAGGCGGGACTGCGTGTGGTCGAGCGCGCGGGGGTGCATGTCCATGGTGGTGCGCCTTTCGGGCCGAGGGTCAGGAGACGGTGGACACGGAATGGGCGACGAGGCCGATGAGGTTGTCCGGCCGCGTGTAGCGCACCCGGACCCGGGCTTGGCCCCGCGACAGCGGCGCGAGCTGGTCCGGCTCGGCGGCGGCATCGTGGCCCAGGACGAACAGGTGCGATACCCCTTCGTCGTCCGTGAGCTGGAACCGGCTTTCCTGCGCCAACGTCACGACGCCTTCCATCACGTCCATCGCGGACCGCTCCCCTGCCTACCCATGGAACACGCCCCGTGAAACATGCCGGGGACGGCGCGGCTTTCATCTTGCAGGCACGCCGAAGCCCTTGCGATTGACCTTCTGGTTGCTCGCCGCGTAGATGGCAAGCCATGGCGCCGGCCAAGGCCGATCAGGAGACGCTTATGCCGAAAATCCGCCGCACCGCTTCGGGCCGCCTCAAGGGCTTCCTGCGGGACTGGTCGCTGCCGCGGCAGGCGGCCGGGCAGAGCGTGATGGCCGAGGCGGCGCGCAGCACCACCTCCGAAACGCTGCGCCCCCGGCTGGAGCAGGCGGACCGGGTCGGCACCAGCATCTGCCCGTTCTGCGCCGTCGGCTGCGGGCAGCTCGTCTATGCCAAGAACGGCAAGCCCATCCACATCGAGGGCGACCCGCGCAGCCCGGTGAACCAAGGGACGCTCTGCCCCAAGGGCGCCAGCACGCTGGGCGTGCTGCTCAGCCCCGAGCGGATCAACAAGGTGCTGCACCGCGCCCCGTATGCCGACCACTGGGAGGAGAAGCCGCTCGATTGGGCCATGGAGCGCATCGCCCAACTGACCAAGCAGGCGCGGGACGAGACCTTCGTGGAGCGGCTGCCGGACGGCAAGCTGGTCAACCACACGGTGGGCGTCGGCTCGCTCGGCGGCGCCACCTTGGACAACGAGGAGAACTACCTCATCAAGAAGCTGTTCGGCGGCGGCCTCGGCATGGTGAGCATCGAGAACCAAGCCCGAATATGACACTCCTCCTCGGTGCCCAGTTTGGGCGCCACCTTCGGACGCGGCGCCGCCACGATGTCCCTGTGGGACCTGGAGAACTCCGACTGCATCGTGGTCATGGGCTCCAACATGGCGGAGAACCACCCGATCGCCTTCCGCTTCGTGGTGGAAGCGAAGCGGCGCGGGGCGACCGTGATCCACGTGGACCCGCGCTTCACCCGCACCTCGGCGCTGGCCGACATCCACGCGCCGATCCGCTCGGGGTCGGACATCGCGTTCCTGGGCGGCATCATCCGCCACCTGCTTGAGGGCGACCTCTGGTTCCGCGAGTTCGCGCTGCGCTACACCAACATCGCCCACATCATCGACGACCGCTACCGCGGCCCGGAGGAAGAAGGCGGCGTGTTCTCCGGCTTCGACCCCGCGACCGGGAGCTACGAGCACGATACCTGGCAGTACAAGGGCAAGCTCGTGCAGTCGCCGCTCGCCGAGCACCGCGTGCAGGAGCAGGAAGCGGTGCCGGGCCAGCAGGAGAGCATGGCCCACAGCCCGCCGCCGCAGGACCCGACGCTGCAACACCCCCACTGCGTCTATCAGATCATGCGCCGGCACTACGCCCGCTACACGCCCGAGATGGTGGAGCAGGCGACCGGCTGCCCGGCGGACACCTTCCTCAAGGTCGCCGACGCGCTGGCGCGCAACTCCGGGCGGGAGCGCACGGGGGCGATCTGCTACGCCGTCGGCTGGACGCACCACACGACCGGCGTGCAGATCATCCGCGCCGCCAGCATCATCCAGGGCCTCTTGGGCAACATCGGACGGCCCGGCGGCGGCATCATGGCGCTGCGCGGCCACGCCAGCATCCAGGGCAGCACCGACATCCCGACGCTCTACAACATGCTGCCCACCTACCTGCCGCAGCCCAACGCCTTCCACGACCACGGCACCCTGGAGCAGCTCCTCAAGACCGAGACGCCGGCGACCGGCTGGTGGCACAACTTCCCCAAGTACATGGTCAGCCTGCTGAAGGCCTGGTACGGCGAGCACGCGCAGGCGGCGAACGGCTGGGGCTACGACCACATCCCCAAGCTGACCGGGGACGTGTCGCAGTTGCCGATGACGCTGGCCATGGCGGCGGGCGTCATCAAAGGGCAGTTCATCCTCGGCCAGAACCCGGTCGTCGGCGCCGTCAACTCCGACCTGGTGGAGCGCGGCTTCGCCAAGCTGGAATGGATGGTGGTGCGGGACTTCGCGATGAGCGAGACCGCGAATTTCTGGCAGAAGGGCCGGCTGATCCAGAAGGGCGAGATGACGCCCGCGGACATCGGCACGGAGATGTTCTTCCTGCCCGCGGCGTTGTCGGGCGAAAAGGACGGCACCGTGACCAACACCAGCCGCCTGGTGCAATGGCACGACGTGGTGCTGGACGCGCCGGGCGACAGCCGGTCCGACCTTTGGTTCATCTACCACCTCGGCAAGCGGCTCAAGGAGCTGTACGCCGGCAGCACGGCGCCGGCCGACGCGGCGATCCAGGCCCTGACCTGGGACTACGGGGAGCGCGGCGAGCGGCGCGAGCCGGACGCGGAGGCCGTGCTGCGCGAGATCAACGGCTACACCGTGGCCGACCGCAAGCAGCTCCCGAGCTACAAGCAATTGAAGGACGACGGCTCCACCGCGTGCGGCGGCTGGATGTACTGCGGCATCTACCCGGCGGACGGGCGCAACCTGGCCCGCTCCCGCACCCCGGACGGCCCCGGCGGACCCGGCAGCCACCTCGGCTGGGCCTTCGCCTGGCCGTCCAACCGGCGCACGCTATACAACCGCGCCTCCGCCGACCCCGACGGCAAGCCGTGGTCGGAGCGCAAGCGCATGGTCTGGTGGAGCGAGGAGGAGGGCAAGTGGAGCGGGGGCGCCGGGGCGGGGGGGGGGGGGGGCCACCGCCCCCCCGCCACCCGCGGCGGGGGG
>CAXUIQ010000239.1:0-2405 GCA_964250815.1 uncultured Acetobacteraceae bacterium | reverse complement strand
GTAGGAGCAGGGCAAGTGGACCGCCACCGAGGGGCCGGACTTCGAGGAAACCAAGCGCCCCGACTACCGCCCGGACTGGAGCAAGCACCCGCACGGCATGGACGCGCTCGGCGGCGACGACCCGTTCATCATGGAGGCGGACGGCCAGTGCATGCTGTTCGCGCCCTCCGGCCTGGCGGACGGGCCGTTGCCGACGCATTACGAACCCGTCGAAAGCCCGGTCCACAACCTGCTCTACCCCGGCGAGCAGCTCAACCCGGCCGCCAAGCTGTGGACCCGTCCGGGCAACGAGCTCCATGCGCCGGAGGACCCGCGCTTCCCGTATGTGCTGACCACCTTCCGGCTGACCGAGCTGCATTGCGGCGGGGTGATGAGCCGGGTCGCGCCGCACACCGCGGAGCTGCAACCGGAGATGTTCGTGGAAATCCCGCCCGAGTTGGCGGAGATGCTCGGCATCAGGCACCTGGGCTGGGCCGTGCTCTCGACCTTGAGGACCGAGATCGAGGCCAAGGCCATGGTGACGGAGCGGCTGCGCCCGTTCCGGATCAACGGCCGCACCATCTACCAGATCGGCGTCCCCTGGGTGTTCGGCTGGCAGGGCTACGCCCGCGGCGACGTGGCCAACGCGCTGCTGGCGATCACCGGGGATGCGAACACCAGCATCCACAGCACCAAGGCGCTGACCTGCAACCTGCGGCCGGGCCGGGCGGCGTATGCGGGGGTCGGCCATGCCTGAGGACCAAGCCCGGGAGGCCTTGGCGTCGCTGGACAAGGCCCTCGCGCACAAGCCGCGCAAGGACGACCCGGACTTCGCGGCGGCGCTTGAGCACCTGTGCAAGCTGCGCGACCTGCTGCTCGCGGAGGTCCGGCAGGGCAAGGCAGCGTCCCGCGAGCGACTGGGCCAGGTGAATGCGCTGATCAGCGTGGTGCTGGCGGGGCACTTCCCCTTGGGCACCGTGCCGTGGGCCGAGGTGGAACGGGCGCGCGGGGTGCTGGCCGGGATGGTGCCGGGGCAGGACGGGCCGTAGCACGGCGCCGGGCCGCTGCTTGCCGTGGCTGGAAACACGGCGCCCCGGCTATGTCGGGAGCGTCGCCTGGCTTGCGCCCAGAAGCCGGATCACCTCCGCATCCGTCGTCTGCGCGAAATCGGCATAGTGCTCGCCGACGCTGCGGAGCCGCTCCGGCGCGTGCAGGCTGACGACCTCGTCGGCCTCCGTCGCCAGCGCCTCGGCCGTGGCAGCCTCTGCGACCGGCACCGCCAGCACGAGCCGCCCCGGGCGGCCCTGGCGCAAGGCCCGCAGGGCGGCCTTGGCCGTGTTGCCGGTGGCGATGCCGTCGTCCACGGCGATGACGACCTTCCCGCCCACGCCGGGGGACGTCCGGCCTGGCAGGTAGGCCCGGCGCCGGCGCCCGAGTTCCTCCAACTGCCGCCGGGCCTCCGCGTCCACGTAGCCCCGGGGCGGGCGGACAAGGCGGATGTGCTCCTCGTCCAGCACGAGCAGGGGAGGGGGGCCATCCGCGACGGCGCCGATGCCGAACTCTTCCCTCCCCGGCGCACCGATCTTGCGGGCCATGACCAGGTCCAGCGGCGCCCGCAGCGCCTGCGCGACCTCGAACGCGACCGGCACGCCGCCGCGCGGCAGCGCGAGGACGAGGGGATGCGCGCCTTCGAAACCGGCCAGCCGGGCCGCGAGCTTGCGCCCGGCGTCGCGGCGGTCGGCAAAGGAAGGCTGGCCGCCCATGCCGGTCACGTCCCGGTCACGCTGGGGCCGGTCACGCTGGGGCCGGTCACGCTGGGGCCGGTCACGCTGGCGCCGGTCATTGCGCAGTGTCCTGGCGGGGGTAGCTTGCCGCCGCGGCCGCACCGGGGACTCTGACGCAGGCTTGCGGATGGATTGAACGGACTTGCCATTTCGGACGGCGTGGGAGGGGGAACGGAGAACGGGCGGAGGCGGATGGGAATCGAACCCACCGCCCGCTTTCGGCGGGCCGCTGGTTTTGAAGACCAGGGAGGCCACCAGACCCCAATCGCCTCCGTCGCGACAAAGTGGCATGGCCGGGCAGCGCCCGCCACCCTGGTTTTCGCCGGCGCGGCGCCAAATCATCACTCGATGACGGCGATGCCCTTCCCCGCCTCCACCGTGCCCACGACCGCCGCCTGGGCGAACCCGGCCGCGCGTACGTGACGGAGCACCGCGTCCGCCGCCTGCTGCCCGACGGCGATCAGCAGCCCCCCGCTGGTTTGCGGGTCGCACAGCAGCCCCCGCTGCCAGCCCGGCAGGCCGTCCGGCAACGCCACCTCCGCGCCGTAGCTGGCCCAGTTGCGCCCCGCCGCCCCGGTTGCCACGCCGGCCTCCGCCAGCTCCGCCGCGCCCGCCAGCACCGGCACGTCCCGCAGGCGCCGC
>CAXUIQ010000238.1:2986-6578 GCA_964250815.1 uncultured Acetobacteraceae bacterium | reverse complement strand
CGCGCCTTGAGCCGCGCCCGGATCGCCTTGCTGATCTCCCCGGCGTCGGCGTTGGTCAGCGCCGACACGGTGACGCCGCGCTTGCTGCCCGCCCCGCGCAGCGCGTCGCGGCGTTCGAGGTAGAAGGCTGCGATGCGGTCCACCACCTGGTCGTAGTCGCCACCGACCATTACGGCCGTGCCGTCCTCGCGCTTGCGGTCCAGCGCTTCAGCGGCCCGTCCTTTGCGGAACAGGTCGGCAATCTCCCGTGCCCGCACGCTCTTCTGCCGCACGGTGGCCAGCAGCTCGGGCAGCGCCTCGGACGGCAGCACGCGCGCCATGATCCCCACCGCGCTGCTCGCCTCGATCGCCTGGCACTGCTCGCGGTCGCCCAGCGCCCGGATGATGCAGCCCGTGTCCCGCCAGAGCTTGAGCAGTTCCCCGAACTGCCGGGGGCCAATCTGCGCCGCCTCGTCCACCACCAGCACGGTGTTGCGGTCCACCACGATGTCGCCGGACCTGATGGCCGCCAGGAAGGGCTGCATCGCCACCGTCCGCTCGATGCCGGCGTCCTGCAAGGCGTCCGCCTGGCGCCAGGCCTGGCTGATGCCGATCACCCGCCGCCCGTCCGCCTTCCAGGCCGCGACCACCGGCGGCAGCACGCGGCTGGTCTTGCCCACCCCGGCCGCCCCTTCCAGGAACACGAGGCCGCCGCCGGTGCCGAAGGCGCGCACGGCCGCAAGCTGCGCCGGGCCGACCTCCGGGTCCGCCTGGTAGTCGATGCCGGACGCCGCGACCGCGCGCTCCACCGCCGCCTTGGACAGAGCGCCCCCACGGTCCACGGCGGCGGCCTCGGACAGCTCCATCAGCTCGCGCTCGATCCTGACCTGCACGGTGTTGGTGACGCGCGTCCGCATGCGGGCCTGGCCTGGCTCGTCGTCGCGCATGGGCGCGGCCATCTCGCCGATGATCAGGCGGGCGTGCTCGCCGTGCAGGGTGATGCCGCGCTGCTCGACCTCGCGCATCACGGCATCGATGGCGTCCTCGCGCGACAGCCCGGTGCCCGGCAGCCCGGTGCCGATCAGGCTGCGGCCCGCCCAGGTCTGGACTACGCTGAGGTTCAGCACCGCCGCGGTGGCGAACTCCTCCTCCACGTGGCGGATGGTGAACTTCGCTGCCTGGTCGATCACCTCCTCGCGGGTCAGCGCGGGCGCGGCCTCGCCCGTGATCGCGGTGGTGTGCTGCCAGCCGATGCGTTCGGCCTGCTCGCGCCACAGCGCGCGGTCGCTCTTGCCGTCGAACTTCTCCAGCCGGGTGTTCTGGGCCGTGGTGCCGAGGAGTGCGAGCTTGCGCTCGGCCGGCAGCGCGTCCCAGTCCAGGCCGTGGCGTTGGGCGTAGTCCTTGGCCTTGCGCACGGTCGCCTTGTGGCCCTTGGAGAACGCCTCGCAGGCGAACTCGGGGATGGCCTCGACCACCGCTGCCGTGTCGCCCTTGTTGTAGCGCACCCTGATGCCGAGCGCTTTCAGCTCGTCGGCGAGCCGGCCCTGGAAGATGGCGCCGAACCTGTGCACCTGTTCCTGCATCTCGGCCGTGTCGAGCGAGCCGATGTGCCCGTCCGCGGTCACGACCAGGTTGAACATGGCGTTGTGGATGTGGGTCTGCGGGTCGCCCGGCACCGGCACGTCCATGACATAGGTCTGCCCGTCCGGCCCGTCCTGCACCGCAAGCGTCGGCCGGGCCGTGAAGTGCATGAACGAGGCCCAGCCCACCTCGCCCGGCTCCGCGCCGTTCTTGCCTCCGTCGCCGCGTCGCGCCCAGCCCATCTTGTCGGCGATGGCGCGCATGGCTTCGTCGTTGGCCCGCCACACGGCCTGGATGATCGCGGCCTTCTCCGCGTCGTCGCGGGCGAACTCGATCGCGAGCGTCACCGACTTGTGCGGGGACGCCGTGAAGTCGTAGGCGGAGATGCTGCGCTTGTTCGCGGTCCAGGCTTCCCCCGTGTCGGCGCGCCTGGCCTCGAACAGGCGCTCCAGCGCCTCGTCGCCCGGCGCCATGCCGGGATTGATGCCCAGCGCCTGCGCCACCGCCGGCGCCATGTCCGGCCGCCAGGACGCGCGGGGATCGCGACCGACGTAGTAGCTGGCCAGCTTGCGGCCGGCGTCGTCCAAGGCCGTGCCCTCGGACAGGTAGGCGCGGATCAGCTTGCCCTTGGAGGCGGCGCTGATCTTGCGGAAGGAGATCATGCCGCGCCTCCCCTTTGGCCGTTCCGGGGCGTGGCAGCCACCGGCCCGTCCAAGGGCGGGAACGCATCGGCCATGGCCTTCACGATCGACAAGGGGAGCGTCGTCACCGCCCGGCTCACCGTGTCGCTCACGTCCTTGAGCAGGTAGTTCTGCTGGTCGAGGCGGACGATCATCTCGGCCAGCAGCTCGTCGAGGCCAGGGCCACCTTTTTTGGGCTTCTGCTCCGGGGTCAGCAGCTCGATCAGCCGGGCCTGCTGCTCGGAGAGGACGCGGATGCCCTCGGCCTGGCTCCGGACGCTCTGGCCAATCTCAAGTTGATTTTGCTCTATCCTCGACACCGCCTGCGTGAGTTCTGTGAGCATGGTCCTGCCTCCTGGTTGGAGGCGCCGGCATGGGGCAGGCGGACGCGAGTCCGAAACTTCCTGTTTGCATCCGAGGACGGATGCAGTGGTGTATACGCACTCTTGCTGTCCCTAACCCGTCCCTTGTCCGTCCCCGACCTGTCTCTCTTGTGTCCCTGACCTGTCCCTCTTGCGGGGTCGTTTCGGAAAGGCACTCGCGTCCGACCAGGGTAGGCCGCTTGCATGAAGCAAGTGCGAACGGATGCAAAAGAGATGATGGCGGAGATCGGGCGAGAGCCAGGCCGATCATCCTTGTTCTGGGATTTCTACGACAACCATGCAGCGATGCTGCGGGCCAAGGGCGTTGGACGCTTTCACTGGAAAGACCTGACGGCCCGGGTAGCCGCGCGCGGGCTGACCGATGCCAACGGCAACACGCCCGATCAGCAGACCACGAAAAAAACCTGGCATCGGGTTTGCCAACTGAAGGCTCGGGAGCAGGCCGCTCGCGATAGGCAGCAACGTGCGCGCAGCCGCGAGCCTGAGCGCGGGAAGGATGCGGACCGGCCGCCGCCCGTCGTGACGGCACCCACTCCCCGGCCGCCCATCCCGTATTATCCGCCGCCTCCACCGCCACAGCCACCGATGACGCCGATGCAGGGAATGGTGGACCAGCGTCCCCATTCAGCGCTGAGCCGGGAGGAGCGCATGGCGCAAGCGGATGCGAATGTCCGCCGCCTGCGCCGGCGGATTGCGGAGGCCAGCGGGCGAAACCCTGATGAGATCGAGTGAGGAGCAAGCCGACCGCCTGCCGGCGGGCCATGCGACGTCCTGCCGGGTCTGGCTGACTGGCCTTCGCGAACGACCGGCGCCGGCGCCGGCCATGCGACGACAGAAGCATCCCTGATCGAACTCGCGTCCGCCTGGGCGACACTGCGTCGGACGGATGGCCGCTGGAGGCGGGGGTGCATGGGGTCAAGGGGCTGTCAGGAACCGGCTGCCGCGACGCTTCCATCCTCGTCGCCTGTC
>CAXUIQ010000238.1:0-2886 GCA_964250815.1 uncultured Acetobacteraceae bacterium | reverse complement strand
GAGACCGTCCCATCCACGGGCATGACGGCTGCCGTTGTCCGGCGTCCCGTTTGCGTGGTGCGCCTTGGCCGGGGCCGGCTGGGGGGCAGCACGGTGATGGACCTCTACATCCAGCGCGCCCGTTTCCAAGGACGGCGGGTGAAGCCGCTCGACGGCGACCTGCGCTCGCGCACGCTGGCCTCGCTCTACCCGGCGCGGGCCGCGGACGGCAGCCCGATCCTCGACGGGGCGAGCGCGCCGCGTTCGGAGGAGATGCGGGACTACAAGCCGTGGCTGGAGGAGGAGTTCAGGCTGATGGTGGATGAGCGCGTGTCCCGGGTGATCGACCTCGGCGGCGGCGAGCGCGTGATGCAGGAGTTCGTGCGCACGTTCCCGCTGTCGCGCTACTGCGACAGCTACGGGGTCGATCTCCTGCCGATCTTCCTGCTCGGACCCGACATCGAGGACCTGCACCACGTCGTGCAGATCCTGCGCATGGGCGCGGTGAGGTCCGACCGCATGCTGCTGGTGATGAACGAGGGCGTGATCCGCTCCGGGCAGACCACGGACGGGGTGTTCGACGGCATCACCAAGCACCCCGACTTCCTGGCCTTGCTTGCCGAAGGGGCGAAGTCGGTGCTGCTGCGCAGGCTGGATTGCCTGGACGTCCTGCGCGAGCGCCGGTTCGGCTTCTATGATGCCGCCTATGGCCGCCCTGACCCGAGCGGGAACATGGCGGGTCCGGTGCTTGAGTTCCTGACCAGGATCTGGCTGGAGGACCACGAGGCAGACCAGCAAACCGAAGGCAGCGCGGTATGGCTGCCGTGAGCGGGCGCACGACGCAGGGGGAGGGCGGCATGCTGCCGTCCTCGGTGCGGTTCACGGCCGCGACGGACCGGCTGCGGACGGCGATCGACAACCTGGATGCGGCGGCGAAGGCGGCGCGCGTCTTTCCCGACGGCCCGTTGGGGGCGTGGGTTGCGGCGCAGAAGGACGTGCTGAACGCGCTCTACGTCGTGGAGGAAGGGCGCGAGGAGCAGGTCCGGCTGCTGATCGAGGGCGCGAAGGCGACGGCGGAAGCCGAGGCGGCCCGGGCGCAGGCGGAGGTGAGCAGGCTCGGCCTGTCCATCAACAAGGCTGAGATCGAGCTGGCGCAGACGCAGGCCGAGAGCGCCAAGGCGATCGGCGACGAGATCGCCAAGCGCGTCCAGGGCGCGCTGGTGATCCGGGCCAAGGCGTACAACCGCACCCGGTATCTCGGGACGGCCCTGCTGTATGCCGCGGTGCTCCTGGGCGCGCTGCTGGGCGGCTACGCCTGGAGCAGCCGCGACCACGCGGACAGCGACGAGGCGCGGATGTGGGCGTGGTGCAAGGCGAGCATGACCATGGACAAGCAGGGCAACGTGTCCTGTTCGCCCGCCCTCCCCGCGGCGGGCGGCAAGTGATCCGGGCCGCAAGGCCGGTCCAGCCAGGCGGGGCAGGTTCCGTGCCTACCAACCCCACGAACTGAAAGGAGACGTCGAGATGGCCACCAACACGTCCAAGCTGGCGACCACGTTGCCGGTGTCGCCCATCGCCCCGGACAGCGCCGGCCCTGCCGCGCAAGCCGGCGTCGTGCAGGTCAACCTGGGCGCCGTGACCGGCCAGGTCGTGACCGGCGGCGAGTTCGGCCTGGCGACCACCATGGGCACGCCGAACTGGAGCTACGCCTCGTATGCCGATCCCAGCTTCCAGGCGGTCGCAAACCAGTATCCGACCGACCTGCTGCGGCACAACTGGGAACTGAACACCATGATGGACATCATCTTTCCCACGCGGGCCTCGGCGTCCAGCCCCGACTACTCGCACATCGACAACTTCCTCAACCAGCAATCCAACCTGAAAGGGTTCTTCAACGACGGGACCGGCACGCAGATCGTGACGCTCGGCTTCCCGTCGTGGCTCAACATCGCCGATCCCAACGACCAGGCGCTCTATGCCGGCATGGTGAAGGGCATCGCGCAGCACTTCATCGACAAGGGCGAGCCGGTCCAGAACTACGAGCTGGTGAACGAGCCGGACGGGCACGAGAACGTCAGCGACATGGCGCACACGTTCAACGCGGTCGCCGACGCGCTGCATTCGCTTGATCCCTCCTACAAGCTGGGCGGGCTGTCGGAGAGCTACGTCCACACGGACGACTTGCAGACCTTCTTCAGCATCTGCGCCAAGAACATCGGCTTCGTGAGCTGGCACCAGTACGTGACCGGGGACAGCGGCAGCAAGTCCAGCCAGCAGGAGGTCAACGACAGCCTGAGCGGCGCGCAGTCGGCGGCGCAAACGGTGCGCGCCGAGATGCGGGCCGCCGGCATCCCCGACAGCGTGCCGCTGTTCCTGGGCGAGTACAACGTCGATGGCGGCGACTACAACGACCCCGCCAACGCCAACATGGTGGGCGCGGTGGCCGCCGCGGCGACCACGTACGGCATGATCCACAGCAACGCCAACTTCACCATGGGCGCCTTGTGGGACGTGCAGAACGACAGCGCCTACTCGGTGATGGGGCACCAGGGCGCTTACGGGATCGACCCGGTGGGCGTCGTGCTGGCCGACCTCACGGCCTTTATGCCGGGGAACCTGGTGCAGACCACCATGCCGGGCAACACGCCGGGCCTGGTGGGCTACACGACGACGGACAACGGGGCGTTCTCGACCGCCTTGATCAATACCGACCTGTCCCAGGGCTACACGGTGGACCTGAGCAAAGATGGGCTGCCGACGTCGGGGCTGTATCGGGTGGAAGTGAGCAACTCCAACCCGCAGGGGAGCAAGACGGCGCTCACCGACCTGTCAAACGTGTCGGTGGCGGCCGGCAGCGTGGTGATCGTCACCGACGAGACGCCGCCCGGGGGCGCCGCCGTGCCGGAC
>CAXUIQ010000237.1:0-6614 GCA_964250815.1 uncultured Acetobacteraceae bacterium | reverse complement strand
TGGATCGACGAGTATCATGCCAGGGTACTGGCGGAGGTCGGGCCGGCGTTGGACGGCGCAGCGCGGGATTGGCTGGCCGCGGCCTGCGCGGGGCTTGGCGACTGAGCATGCCCGTGGGATCGCCAGTCGTGCGGTGGACGCTCCGCCTGTTTGCGGGTGCCGCCATTACCGGAGCTTCCGCGTGCGGCACCGCCGTCTGGATTGCACTTCACCAATACGACAAGCCCACGGTTCCCCTGACGGCCGGCTTGAACGGCGAGTGGACAGCCATCGCTCAGGAATTCGACGAGCGCGTGAAAACTCGCTTTCCCCTGGACTCGTCGGAGGCATCAATGAGCGCCGACCTACGCGGCCAAAGCTTTTCGCGAGAGGACTGGGAGTGTTCAGCGGCGCAAGAACATGAAGCGGTGCGACGCGAGGACAACCTGGTCTGCCGCCAAGCCGCCCGGATCTACTGGAATGCCGACAGCGAGGGGCACCTGACCGAGATCAGAGGCGTTTATCGCCCGGAAGGCTGCCTCTAATCGCAAGGTTCAAACGTTTTCTGGCTGCTGCCTGAGGGCCGGCTCGAATCCAGCCATCTCCCGCCACTCGGCTTCCGTCACCGTCCGCACGCCCAGTTCCGCCGCCTTCTTCGCCTTCGATCCCGCATCGGCCCCGAGGATCAGCAGATCCGTCCGCTTCGAGACGCTATCCGTGACGCGGGCGCCCAAGGCTTCCGCCCGCGCCTTGGCCTCCGGTCGGCTCATGGTCTCAAGCGTGCCGGTGAACACCAGGTTCTTGCCGGAGAGCGCGCCGTCCGCCGCCGCTGTGCGCTTGGCATCCTCGATGGTGAGCTGCGCCGCCAGGTCGTCCAGCGCCAGGAGGTTGCGGGGTTCGACGAAGAACGCCGCCAACTCGTCCCCCAGCGCCGGGCCGACGCCCAGGATGCTGCCGAGGGCCGACCGTTCGTCGCTGCCCACCACCGTTGCCGCCAGCATCTGCGCGCGCCAGGCGGCGTAGCTCCCGTAGTGCCGGGCCAGCAGCTTGGCGTTGGTGTCGCCGACCCGGCGGATGCCGAGGGCGTAGATGAAGCGGTCGAGCGAAACCGTGCGGCGGCTCTCGATCGCGTTCATCAGGTTGCTGACGGACTTCTCCTTCCAGCCCTCCCGCGTCAGCAGCTCCGCGCGGTGCTGTTCCAGCCGGAAGATGTCGGCCGGGCCGCGCAGCCAACCGAGGCCGTGGAACTCCTGGATGGACTTCTCGCCCAAACCCTCGATGTCGAAGGCGCCGCGGGACACAAAGTGGATCAGGCGCTCGACGGTCTGCGCCGGGCAGACCAGGCCGCCGGTGCAGCGGCGCACCACCTCGCCCGCGGCGCGCGCCGCCAGGCTGCCGCAGGCGGGGCAGGTCTCCGGCGGCACGAAGGGCGCGGCGCCGTCCGGGCGGCGGTCCAGCATGACTTGGACGATCTGCGGGATCACGTCGCCGGCGCGTTGCAGCACCACGGTGTCGCCGACGCGCACGTCCTTGCGGGCGATCTCGTCCTCGTTGTGCAGGGTGGCACGGGTGACAAGCACGCCGCCGACGTTCACGGGCGCCAGCCACGCGACGGGGGTGAGCGCGCCGGTGCGGCCGACCTGGATGCGGATGTCCTCCAGGATCGTGACCGCCTGCTCCGCCGGGAACTTCCAGGCGATGGCCCAGCGCGGCGCGCGGCCGACGAAGCCCAGGCGGCGCTGCAAGGCGAGGTCGTCCAGCTTATAGACCACGCCGTCGATATCGTAGCCCAGGCCGGCGCGGGCCAGGGCGGTCTCCTGCTGGAACGCCGCCGCTTCGGCCTCGCCGGCAAGAAGGCGATTATGTGAGTTGACCGGAAAGCCCCAGGTTTGAAGTTGTTTCAAGTAACCAAAGTGGGTACTGGCTACGCTCCCCTGCACGTCGCCCATAGCATAGGCGAAGAACGACAGTGGACGACCCGCAGTTACGGTTGGATCAAGCTGTCGCAATGAGCCAGCGGCGGCATTGCGCGGGTTCGCAAAGATTTTCTGCCCTGCCGCTTCCTGCGCTGCGTTGAGTGCTAGGAAATCTGCATCATTCATGAACACCTCGCCGCGGATTTCGATCAGGGCAGGGAAGGAGCCGTGCAGTCGGACGGGCACGTTCCGCATCGTGCGGAGGTTGGCCGTCACGTCCTCCCCCACCGTGCCGTCGCCGCGCGTCGCGCCGCGCATCAAGACGCCGTTCTCATAAAGCAGGTTGATGGACAGGCCGTCGATCTTCGGCTCGGCGACGAAAGGGAGGCTGGCGTCTTTCGGCAAATGCAGGAAGCGGCGGATGCGGGCGCAGAACTCGGTGAAGTCTTCAGACGCAAAGGCATTGTCGAGCGACAGCATCGGCACGCGGTGGCGGACCTTGGCAAAGCCGGACGCGGGCACGGCGCCCACCCGGCGGCTCGGGCTGTCGGGACGGACCAGATGGGGGAATTCGGCCTCGATGGCCGCGTTGCGCTGCCTGAGCGCGTCGTACTCCGCGTCGGTGATCAGCGGCGCGTCGTGCTCGTGGTAAGCTTGGTCGTGCCGGGCGATCTCTGCGGCGAGGGTGGCAAGCGCCTGCGCCGCCTCCGCCTCAGTCATTAGGCAGCCGTGCCCAGCAGGCTGTCGGCGGCGGCGCGGGCGGCCTCCGTCACCCGTTCGCCGGCCAGCATGCGGGCGATCTCCTCGCGCCGGGCCGGCAGGTCGAGCGAGAGCACGCGGGTCTCCGCCCGGTTCTTGGCGGCGATCTTGGCGACTTGCAGGTGCGCCGCGCCGCGCGCCGCGACCTGCGGGCTGTGGGTGACGACCAGGACCTGCACCTGGTCCGCGACGCGCGCCAGCCGGTCGCCCACCGCCGCCGCGGTCGCGCCGCCCACGCCGCTGTCCACCTCGTCGAACACCAGCGTCGGCACCGAGCCGCCGCTGACCAGCACCACCTTCAGCGCCAGCATCAGGCGGGACAGCTCGCCGCCCGACGCGATCTTGTCGAGCGCGCCCGGGGTCTGGCCGGGGTTGGTGGCGATCAGGAACCGCACCGCGTCCGCCCCGGCGGCGCCCCAGCGGGCCTCCTCCAACGCCTCGACCTCCACGGTGAACCGCGCCTTGTCGAGCCGGAGCGGCGGAAGCTCCTCCGTGACCGCCGTTTGCAGGCGCTTGGCGGCAACCTGGCGTGCCGCCGTCAACGCGCTGGCCGCGGCAGCGTAGGCCGTGCGGGCCGCCGCCGCCTCAGCTTCCAGCGATGCGATCTCCGCCGCCCCCGTGTCGAGCGCCGCAAGGCGCCCGCGCAGGCCGGCCAGCAGGGCAGGCAACTCGACGACGGCCGTGCCATGCTTGCGGGCCGCGGCGCGCAGCGCGAACAGCCGCTCCTCCGCCTGCTCCAACAGGCGCGGGTCGGCGTCGGCCTCGTCGGCCAAGCGGCTGAGCAGCGTCTCGGCCTCGGCCAGCGCCTCCTCCGCGCGCTCCAAAGCGGCCAAGGCGGGCGCGGCGGGGTTGTCGGCGTCCGGCTGGTTGGCCGGCACCAGCTTTTGCAGGGCACGGGACGCATTGCGCAGCGAGGCCGCCGGCCCGGCGCTGCGCCGGTCCTTGGGCGCGATGTCCGACAGGGCGGCCGCGATGGCCTCGGCCCGGCGTTCCCCCTGCTGCAAGCGTTGGCGCTCCGCGGCCAGGCGCTCTTCCTCCCCCTCGGCCGGCGCCAAGGCCGAAAGCTCCTCGACCGCATGGCGCAGCCAGTCCTCTTCCCGCTGCGCCTCCGCAATGGTGGCGCGGGCCTCTTGCAGCCGGGCGCTCGCGTCCCGCCAGGCCCGCCACGCCGCACTCGCCGCCGAGCGGACCGGCGCGTAGCCGCCATAGGCGTCCAGCAGCGCCGCATGGGCCGCCGGGTCGGCGAGGCCCATCTGGTCGCCTTGGCCCTGCACCTCCACCAGCAGCGCCGCCGCCCGGCGCAGCAGCGCGACGCCGACCGGCTGGTCGTTGATCGCGGCGCGCGACCGCCCGTCCTTGGACACCACGCGGCGCACCACGATCTCGTCTTCCAGCGCCACGCCCTGCTCGGCCAGCAGGTCCAGGGCGGGATGGCCGGGCGGCGGGGCGAAGCAGGCGGTGACGCTGGCCTGCTCGGCGCCGGCGCGGACCAGGCCAGAGTCGGCCCGCGCCCCGAGCGCCAGGCCCAGGCTGTCCAGCAGGATGGACTTACCGGCCCCGGTTTCCCCAGTCAGCACGGTCAGCCCGGTACCGAACGCCAGGTCCAGGCGCTCGATCAGCACCACGTCGCGGATCGACAGGGCCGTCAGCACGTGGGTGCTAGAAAACGCTGCCCAGGGTGCGGGCCAGGAAGCTGTTGGCCCGTTGCGTCTCGCGCGTCGGCGGCGCGATGCCGTTCTCGGCAAGCTGGTCGTAGCTGTCCTCGTACCACCGGCTGCCCGGGTAGTTGTGGCCCAGCACAGCGGCGGTCCGCTTCGCCTGGTCGGTCAAGCCCAGCATCAGGTAGATTTCGGTCAGCCGGTGCAGCGCCTCGGGCACGTGGTTGGTGGTCTGGTAATCGTCGATGACGCGCTGGAAACGGCCGATGGCCGCCGCATACAGCTTCTGGTGCTCGTAGAAGCGGCCGATCTCCATTTCCTTGCCGGCCAGGTGGTCGCGGCAAAGGTCGATCTTGAGGCGGGCGTCGCGGGCATAGGCGCTGTCGGGGAAGCGGTTCACCACGTCCTGCAGCGCGGCCATGGCCTGCTCGGTGCCCTTCTGGTCGCGTTGGATGTCAGCGATCTGCTCGTAGAAGCTTAGGGCGCGCAGGTAATAGGCGTAAGACGTGTTGGAACTCGTCGGATGGAGCTGGATGTAACGGTCGAGCGCACCGATGGCTTCGGTGTAGTGGTTCTGCAGGTATTCCACATACCCGTGCATCAACTGGGCATTCACGGCCCAGGAGGAGTAAGGGTAGTTCTGCTCGACCGCGTCGAATTGCGACACGGCGGTGGCGTAGCGCTTCTGGTTGAGCGCATCGACGCCGTTGTTGTAAAGCTCTTCGACCGTCTTGGATGCCGGGTCAGCCTTGGCGTGCAAGTCCTCGGCCTTCCCGTTCCAAGGCGCGATCGAACTCAGCGTGCTGCACCCTTGCAGCGCGGACAGGGCGACCAGTCCCGGCAGGAGGCGCGCGGACAACATGCGGGGAAGACCGGTGCGTTGCGTCATGACAGCGGCCCTATAGCACGCCGGCGCGAGGGTGCGAATGCGTTATGCGGCTTCCAGCACCGGCGCTGCGGCCGGTTCCTGCGGCGTCGCATCGCGCCAGTTCGACCGGTCCGCAAACAAGGCGCGGAGCACGCGGTTGTTCAACGTGTGGCCGGAGCGGTGCCCGACGAACCGGCCGTGAAGCCGGGCGCCTGCCATCGCCAGATCCCCCACGGCGTCGAGCATCTTGTGGCGCACGAACTCATCCGCCATCCGGAGGCCTGCCGGGTTCAGCACTTGCCCCCCATCCACCACGACGGCGTTGTCGAGGCTGCCGCCCCGCGCCAGCCCCGCCGCCCGCAGCCCGGCCACTTCGTGCGCCAGCGTGAAGGTGCGGGCGTCCGCCAACTCGTGCCGGACCGCCGGCCCGCTCGCCGCGAGCGACAACGCCTGCCGTCCGATCGCCGGGGCGTCGAAGGCGATCGACATGGACATCTCAAGGGAGCCGGACACGCCGGGCCGCAACTCGGCGAAAGCCTCGCCCTCCTGCACCCGCACCGTGCGCAGCACCTCGACGATCCGGGCCGGCGCCCGCTGTTCCAACGGTCCCGCGCAGTCCAGCAGGAACACCCACGGCGCGGCGGAGCCGTCCAGCGCCGGCACCTCGGGTCCGTCCAACTCAATCAGGATGTTGCTGATGCCGCAGGCCGAAAGGGCCGCCATGAGGTGTTCCACCGTGCCGATCCGGACGTCCGGATGGTCCGGCGACGCCAGCACGGTGCAAAGCCGCGTGTCCGAAACCTGGTCGAAGCGGGCAGGGATGTCGATGCCGAGATCCGTGCGCCGGAACACGATCCCCGAATGCGCGGGAGCCGGCTTCAAGGCGACGTTGACCCGCTGCCCGGAGTGCAGGCCGACGCCGACGCAGCAAATGGCCGCCTTCAACGTGCGCTGCGGCTCTCCGTCCGCGGGAGACTGCGCAAGCTCGCGCGCCATTGGCAGCAACTCGGGCAATCCGTCCATGCCATCCTCAGCCAGCCATGAGGCTGGAGTGATCGTCCGGACGCCCAACCGGCGCCCCAATGCAACCTATGTGGTTGCACGGAGAACGCCAAATCAATGAATGTTTCTGAACATTACGCTTTAACTTCTTGTTAAAGCTGCACTTATGATTTCTGCCGACGAAGGAATGTCGGGATGTCGAGGCCTTCGTCCGCCGGTTCCTGCCGCGGCGCCGCGGACATGCCGTGCACGGGGAAGGACGGTTCCGCCCGTTGCGGCTCCGGGTCGGACACCGCCACCCGGCGGCTCCGCCCGATGCCGGTCATGATGTCGAACAGGCTCCGCGACGCAGGGGGCGGCGCAGGCGGCGTTTGTTCGGCGCGGGACGGCTCGGCCGCCACGGCGCCGGCCCGCGGCGGCGCGGGGCGAAGC
>CAXUIQ010000236.1:0-6627 GCA_964250815.1 uncultured Acetobacteraceae bacterium | reverse complement strand
CGGGAGCGGCGCCCGTCGCGAGCAGGGCCGCGTCGTACTCCAGCACCGCGCCGTCCGCGCAGGTGATCCGGCGCGCTTGCGCGTCGATGCGCGACACCTCCGCCGTGCGCCGCTCGATGCGGTGCTGGCGGTAGAAGGACTGGCTCTGCAAGGGCGACTTTTCCGCGCCCTTCTCCCCGGACAAGGCGTACTTGCTGAGGATGGTCCGGTCGTAGGGGACGCGGTTCACCGGGTCGAGCATGACGACCCGGCCTGCGAAGCCTTCCTCGCGCAGGGTCTGCGCCGCCACCGCGCCCGCGCCGCCCGCGCCGACGATGACGAAGCAGCGCCCGTCGGGCGCCGCGGGCGGGCCGGCTGGAGGCTCCGCCGGCTTGGAGAGCAAGACGCGGCCCGCGTCCAAGCGGACGTCGTAGCGGGGCAGCGGGTCGAGCGCTGGCGGGTCCAGCACGGCTCCGGTCCGGATGCAGAAGGCCGCCTTGTGCCAAGGGCAGACGATCCGATGGCCGTTGCGGACCCCTTCCGCCAGCGGTCCGCCGGCATGGGGACAGGTGGCGCCGACCGCGCGCACGGCGTCGCCGTCCCGCAGCAGGAGGACCTTCTCGCCGTCCACCTCGACCTGCGTCATGCCGCCCGGCCCGATTGCCTCCAGGGCAGCGACTTCGACCTCACCCTGCGCCATCCGCTGCTCCCGCCAATGCAGGAGGGAACGCCCCGGCCTGGCCGCGGTTCGGCGCGGGGCGTCGGCGCGCGCCAGGCAGGGTCAGGTGCCGCGGGGCGCGTCGAAGCCTTCCAGCACGATCTTGCCCCGCGTCGTGCCGCTCTCGATCTGGGCGTGGACCTGCCGCAGGTTCGCGGCGTTGATGCCCGGCACGCGCCGGGTCAGCGTCGTGCGGAGCGTGCCGGCATCGACGAGGCGCGAAACCTCGGCCAGCAGCTTGCCCTGCTCGCCCATGTCGTCCGTCCCGTTGGCGGAGCGGGTGAACATGTATTCCCAATGCACCGATGCCGACTTGCGCTTGAACGGGTTGGCGTCGAGCGCCGGGGGGTCGTCGATCACCGCGAAGCGGCCCTGGGGGGCGATCAGCTCGGCAATCGCTCCGAGGTGGCGCCCCGTTTGCGTGGTCGAGAACACGAAGGCCGGCGCGCCGATGCCAAGTGCCGCGACCTCCGCGGCCAGCGGCTTGCTGTGGTCCACGACGTGCTGCGCGCCCATGCGGCGCACCCAGTCCGCCGTTTCCGCCCGCGACGCCGTGGCGATCACGGCCAGGTCCGTCAGCGCGCGGGCAAGCTGGATGGCGGTCGAGCCGACGCCGCCGGCGCCGCCGATGACCAGGATGGCGGGCGCGGCACTCGGCACCGGCCGGCGCACGTCCAGGCGGTCGAACATCGCTTCCCACGCGGTGATGGCCGTGAGCGGCAGGGCGGCGGCTTCGGCCCAATCGAGCGTGCGCGGCTTGGGGCCGACGATGCGCTCATCGACCAGATGGTACTCGCTGTTGGCGCCGGGCCGGCCGATGGCGCCGGCGTAGAACACCTCGTCGCCGGGGCGGAACAGGGTCGCTTCCGGCCCGGCGTCCACGACGACGCCGGCCGCGTCCCAGCCGAGCACCTTCCAGGCGCCGGGTTCGGGCGCGCTGCCCTTGCGCACCTTGGTGTCCACCGGGTTGACCGACACGGCGCGGACCTCGACCAGCAGGTCCCGGGCGCCAGGTGCGGGCGTTGGAAGCTCGATGTCCACCAAGGCGTCGGCGCGGCCGATCTCGCCGGGCTGCTGGTATCCGATGGCACGCATGGTTGCACCTCGCTGTTGCACGGGGGCAGGATGGGGATGTCCTGCGACGGCGGGAACACGCGGAGGCACGCCGGGCGTTCACGAAACCCGGCGCTCCCGGACGCAGCCGGGGTCCCCGCGCCGCGGCCGAAGGTCAAGCCGCTTTCCGGCACAGCCGGGCCTGGCCCGGGGTCATGCCGAACAGGTTGCGGAACGCGGCGCCGAACGCGGGCTGGCTGGCGTAGCCGGCCAGGAACGCCGCCCGCGCCGGGCTGGCGCCGGTGGTGAGCGCGCCCATGGCCTCCGCCATCCTCGCCTGCTGGCGCCATTGGCGGAAGCTGAGGCCGGTCTCGGTCCGGAACAGGCGGGCCAGCGTCCGGCTCGATGCGCCCGCGGCGGCCGCGAGGTCCTCCAGGCTGCGTGCGCCGTCCGGGCGGGCCAGCAACGGCGCGACGGCCCGGCGCAACCGCTCGTCCCGCGGCATCGGCAGCCGCAGCTTGACCGCGGTGGCGCGGGCGATCTCGTCCAGGGCAAGCTCCGCCAGGTGGTGGCCGCGCCCGCCCAGCGCCCAGTCGAGCGGCTCGGCGCAGGCGGCCAGGATCACCTCCCGCAGCAGCGGCGACACGGCGACCACCATGGCCTGCTTGCCGATGCGGGTGGCCGCATCCTCCCGCAGAAACAGCGCGCGCATCGCCACGGGGCCGTCCATCCGCACGACGTGGGGCACGTGGGCCGGCAGGAACAGCGCCATGCTCGGCGGCACCATGGAGGCGGCCTCGTCCGTTTCGATCCGCATGATGCCGGACACGGCGTAGAGGAGCTGCGCCTTGGGGTGCGCGTGCCGGCTCGTGGCCAGCCCGGCCGGGTAGTCCCGGGCGAAGCCGACCAGCGGGCGCGGCGCGGTCTCGGCCATCCGGACCAGGGCCTGTCCGGCCGGCGACAAAGATTGGCTGCCTGTCGTCATCCGCGCAGGCTACAACGGGGCGGCCAAGAGGAGCCAGCGCCATGACGCCGAACGCCCGGCTGATCGCCTTCATCAACGTCGCGCACCTGCTCTGCCATTACTGCCTGCTGATCCTGCCCACGGCGGTGCTGGCCATGGTGGCGGAGGGCGGCGCGTTCGGGCGGGAGTACGGGCCGGTCCTGGCGTTGGCCACCGGCATGTTCGTGCTGTATGGCCTGCTGTCGCTGCCGCAGGGATGGCTTGCGGCCCGGTTCGGCCGGCGGCGCATGATCGCCGCCTACTTCTTCGGCACCGGGTCGGCGCTGCTGGCAAGCGCCTGCGCGCCCACGCCCCTCGCATTGGAGCTGACGCTGGCCGCCGCGGGCGGCTTTGCCGCGATCTACCACCCGCTCGGCACCGCGATGCTGGTGGAGGCGGCCGGAGAGCGGCCGGGGCGGGCCTTGGGCTTCAACGGAATGTGCGGCAATGCCGGGGTGTCGCTTGCGCCCATCATCACTGCCGCCATCGCCGCCCGGTTCGGCTGGCAGGCGGCCTTCGCGGCCCCGGGCCTGCTGTTCCTGGGCCTGGGCACCGCCTGGCTGCGCCTGCCGCCGCTGGACACGTCCGGCGGGCGCGCCGCCCGCGCGTTCGGCCCGATCCCGCGCGCCCTGGTGCGCCGGGCCGTGACCGTGCTGCTGCTCTTGGCCGCCGTGTCCGGCCTGGTGTTCAACGCCTTCACCTTGCTGGTGCCGAAGCTGATGCAGGAGCGGCTGGACGGGCACGCCTTGCCGTTGATCGGCGCCGCCGCGTTCGGGGCGACGCTGTGCGGCGCCCTGTCCCAGTTCACCGTGGGCCGGCTGATCGACCGCATGACGCTGCGGCGCTTGTTCCTGCCAGTCAGCCTGGTGGTGGCGCCGGGCCTGCTTGCCCTGGCGCTCGTGCCCGGCTGGCCGGCCGTGCCCGTGGCCGGGCTGGTCGCGGCGGCGCTGTTCGGCCAGGTGACGCTGACCGAGACCATGGCCGCCCGCTACGTCGCGCCCGAGCTGCGGGAACGCATCTACTCGCTCCGCTTCTTCATCAGCTTCCTGGGCGCTGCCGGGGCGGCGCCGGTGGTGGGGCTGCTGCACGAGCGCACCGGCTCGCTGGCGGTGCCGACCATGCTGCTCGCCGCGGTCAGCGTGGCGACGCTGGGCTGCGCGCTGTTCTTCCCCGACCGGCCGGAGGAGCTGCGGCCGGAGCTTTGGGCCGCCGCCGCCGCGGCGCCTGCCGAGTGAAGCCCGTCACCGGAGCGGCGATGGACCTCCTCGACTGGAAGGGCGTGCCGCGCCCGGAGCGCGTTGTCCTGGACGGGCGCTACGCCCGGCTGGAGCCGCTCGACCCGGCCCGGCATGGGGCGGACCTGCTGGCCTCCGCCCGGCAGCCGGGTGGGGGCGACCGCTTCCGCTACCTGTTCGAGGAGCCGCCCGCCGACATGGCGGCGTTCCAGCCGTGGCTCGACAAGGCCGCCGCCTCCGCCGACCCGCTCTTCTTCGCCGTGATCGACCGGGCCACGGGCCGGGCGGAGGGCCGCCAAGCCCTGATGCGGGTCGAGCCGGCGCATGGCGTGGTCGAGATCGGCCACATCCTGTGGGGGCCGGCCATCGCCCGCAGCCGCGTGGCCACGGAGGCGCTGTACCTGTCCGCCGCGGCCGTGTTCGACACGCTGGGCTACCGGCGGTTCGAGTGGAAGTGCAACAGCCTGAACGAGCCGTCCAAGCGCGCCGCCGTGCGGTTCGGCTTCACGCCGGAGGGCGTGTTCCGCCAGCACATGGTGCAGAAGGGCCGCAACCGCGACACGGCCTGGTTCGCCATGACGGACGGGGACTGGCCGCGCCGCAAGGCCGGCTTTGAGGCCTGGCTTCGTCCGGAGAACTTCGACGCGGGCGGGCAGCAGCGGAGCAGGCTGGCGTTCTGATACCGGCCGCCCTATCGGGCGGCCGGTATCAGAGTCGTTCCTGGCGCGCGGCCTCAGCCGCAAACGCCTCGCGTTTCGGCGACCCCGCCAACCCCCCGCGCATACCGGTCAGCCCAAAGGGCTGCCGGTATGACGCCGGCCGGGCTTCGCACGGGCGCCCGATGCAGGCTAAGGATGGGCGCATGACGGTCGGCATCCTGCAATGCGGCGCTCCGCCGGAGTCGCTGCGTCCCCACGGCAGCTACGGCGCGATGGTCCAGCGGCTGCTCGGCCCCGGGCGGGATGCCACCGTGTATGATGCGGCCAGCGGCGCGCTGCCGGCCAGTCCCGCGGCCTGCGACGCCTTTGTGCTGACCGGCTCGCCGGCGGGGGTGTACGAGGACCTGCCCTGGATCGCCGGGCTGATCGGCTTCCTGCGGGAAGCCAAGGGCCGGGCGAAGCTGGTCGGCATCTGCTTCGGCCACCAGGCGATGGCGGAGGCGTTCGGCGGCCGGGTGGTCAAGTCGCCGCACGGCTGGGGCCTCGGGCTGCACCGCTACGACGTGCG
The DNA here is from genome assembly GCA_964250815.1 of uncultured Acetobacteraceae bacterium. Lineage (GTDB taxonomy): Bacteria > Pseudomonadota > Alphaproteobacteria > Acetobacterales > Acetobacteraceae > CAHJXG01. The sequence continues at coordinate 1,412 of CAXUIQ010000236.1, read as the reverse complement.
GCACCGCGCGCCCTGGATGGACGACGCGGCGCACGTCCACGTGTCCGCCTCGCACCAGGACCAGGTGGCGGCGCTTCCGCCCGGCGCCCGCGTGACCCTGGCCAGCGCGTTCACCCCGTATGCCGGGCTGGACTACGGCGACGCCATCTCCTTCCAGTTCCATCCGGAGTTCGACCCTGGCTTCGCGACGGCGCTGATCGAGGCGGAGCGGGATGACTACGGCCCGCTGGCCGACCCTGCCATCGCGTCCTACTGCCGACCTGACGACTCAAGCCGGGTGGCGCGGTGGATCGGCCGGTTCCTGGACGCGCGGCAGGACCGGACGGAAGCGCCGGCCATGGCCGCGCCCTTCCCAAACGCCGGGACGGCAGGACCCGGCATCTGATGGCGGCCTCCGACACCGTCCTGCGGCGCCCGCCGGGCGTCGCCGAGCAGCGCGCCACGCGCGTGATCTTCTTCATCACGGGGTTCGGGAACTCGGCGTGGGCCGCGTTGGTGCCCTTCGCCAAGGCGCGCGCCGGCGTCAGCGACGGCGCGCTCGGGCTGCTGCTGCTGTGCCTGGGCATCGGCTCGATCGTCACCATGCCGATCACCGGTGCCTGCGCGGCCCGGTTCGGCTGCCGCCGGGTCCTGGTCGCCGCCGCCCTCGTCGTTGCCGCCGCGCTGCCCTTCCTCGCCGCCCTTTCGGCGCTCCCGGCGCTCGTGGCGGCGCTGATGGCGTTCGGCGTGGGCATCGGTGCCCTGGACGTTGCGATCAACGTCCAGGCCATCATCGTGGAGCGCGCCAGCGGGCGCTCGATGATGTCGGGCTTCCACGGCATGTTCAGCCTGGGCGGCATCGCCGGCGCCGGCGGGATGGCGGTTCTGCTGAGCGCCGGCGCTTCGCCCCTGGCAGCCGTCCTCTGCGTGTCGCTCGGCATCGCCGCCGCGCTTGCCGTCTCGGCCGCGCATTTCCTGCCCTATGGCGCCAGGAAGGAAGGGCCGGCCTTCGCGGTGCCGCACGGGATCGTGCTGCTCATCGGCGCGCTGTGTTCCGTGCTGTTCCTGGCCGAGGGGGCGGTGCTCGATTGGAGCGGCGTGTTCCTGGCCGCCGTGCGGCACGTGGCCGCGTCCCATGCCGGGCTTGGCTACGCCGCGTTCGCCGCCACGATGACGGCGGGCCGGCTCGCCGGCGACCGCATCGTGGACCGGCTGGGCCGGCAGCGGGTGGTGCTGGCCGGCGGCCTGTGCGCCGCGTCCGGCTTCGTCGTCGCGGTGGCGGTGCCGTCCTGGGAAGCGGCGCTGCTGGGCTACGCCCTGGTCGGCGTCGGCTGCGCGAACATCGTCCCGGTGCTGTTCAGCGCCGTCGGGCGGCAAAGCGCCATGCCCGAGAACGTCGCGGTGCCGGCGATCACCACCCTCGGCTATGCCGG
>CAXUIQ010000235.1:0-6692 GCA_964250815.1 uncultured Acetobacteraceae bacterium | reverse complement strand
CCCCCCCCCCCCCCCCCCCCCCCCCCCCCCGCCCGCCCCCCCGGCCCCCCCCCCCCCCCCCGCCCGCCGGGGGGCCCCCCCCGGGAGGTAGCCTGCCGGGGTGCCGTGCGCCTAAGCAGGCTTTCGTGGCTTGGGCCACGAATGCCTGCTTAGGAGTCATTGAAGACGCATCATTTTACCTGCTGCGCGTGAGCACGCTCTGCCGAGCGATGCTCAGGCCGCTTGGGGAAGCGAAAGGAACGTGTTGATCAGGTCGCTGGACGGCAGGACCGACGCCGTGCTTGCGGCGGAGGGCGTCGGCAGGGTTGCCTGGCCGGTAGCGGAGGAGGCGCCGGCGAACTGCGACGTGATGGCGGAGGCGAGGCTGCTCGGCAGCAAGGCCGCGATCTGCTGCTGGATCGCGTTGATGGTCGGCTGGGCCAGGGACGCGCCCACGGACGCGCTTGAGCCCGATCCGGAAGCGGGCAGGCTGAACGTCATCGCGGGCATGGAGCCGACCGTCGAGGGCTGCACCGGCACGCTGCCGGGCGAGGCGCCGGCGAACTGCGACGTGATGGCGGAGGCGAGGCTGCTCGGCAGCAAGGCCGCGATCTGCTGCTGGATCGCGTTGATGGTCGGCTGGGCCAGCGATGATGTGGGCGTCGATGCGGCGCTTGAAGCCATTGAAAAAACTCCTTTAAAATGCTGCCACCGGTTGATAGATTTCTTTGGCAGCGCCGGGAGGCAGAACACCTTTTGTCTTGTTCCGCATTTTCAAATGATTGTGTGGCAATCATCATGCCGTGAACACCGCCTGACGGCGCCTTGTAAGTTATCTCGGCGATTGTAAAGAGTTTATGCTTCAAGAGTTCTTCTTTGTACAAAAAGCACTGGCCTGGCTTGTCGGCGGCTTTGCACGCTTCAAGGTGCCGACGCGGCTCGGAATGCAGTGTGTTCAAGCTGCAGCCGGCTTCTTCAGACGCCCATCCCCGTGAGCACGCCGGCGCCACATCCAAGTTTCGTCAACCAGGACGGGACGCATGCTGCAAGCCCTGACCCGGCGCCAGCGTTGCTGCCCCTCCAACAGTCAGGGAAGGCAGCCACCATGTATGACACCGACGTTTGGGACGGGTACCCCGACGACCCCGCGAAAAGCGATTGGCATTGGATCGAAGACGCGGACGGGCTGCGCCCGCTGCTGTGGCGCGGCGACGACTGGCCGGAGGCGGTGGACCGGGGCGAGTGGCAGGACGGCTTCACGGTGCTCAGCATCCGCGACGTGAGCCGCGGGCACTACCATGGCCCGGTCGCCATGCCCCCCCACCTGGCTGCCTTGTTCCGCAGGCGAGTCCTGACAGGCGCCGTCTGACTGGAGCGGGACTGCATCCCGGCCCGCAGTAGTCGGGGTAGCTCGCCGACGCAGATTGCATTAGATATTGTTAATTTTGAATACTCCCTGGTCATTTTTATGGGAAAAGTGGACGCCTCGTTAAAAATTCAGTAACTATTTATCAGTGTCCGGTTGCTTTGAAACGACGATCAGCATGATATCCGGGTGTGATTTAACAATACTCTAACGCTGCGCATCTTATATTCCGAGAGCGAAGCAATTGAGTCTAGTGTGCTGACAGTGGCAGTGCGCCACGTGCCACATCAACCACGCCGGAGAACAAGCATGACGTTTTCATCGCACGCCGCCATCCTTCCCGAAAACCGCAACTGGAGCGTGGCCGCGCCACTCGCGAACCCGCGCCTCGCCATGCACCATCGGCTGCCGCAGCTCCTTCAGCCTTTCCTGACCTGGCTCACGGCGCAGCCCGCCCCGGGCGAGGCGCCGCAGGAGCGCTCGCCGCTGCGCTTCGTCTCGGTCGCGGTGCTGCAAACGTTGACCGGTGCCGTGCTGAGCGTGGCGGCGCTCCAGCTCTGCCCGCCTTTGGCGGCCTTGGGCATGCTGCTCACCACCGCGGGCCTTGGCGTGTTCCAGGTGGTGGTGTTCCACCATTGCTCGCACGGCACGGTGTTCAAGGACCGGGAAACCAATGTCCAGGTCGGGCGGCTCGTGTCCGCGGTGCTGCTGTTCAAGCACTTCGACCACTACAAGCACGAGCACATGCTGCACCACAGCAACAACAAGCTGCTGACCGAGGAGGACGAGTTCGCCGACTTCGTGTTCAACACCTGCCGTCTCGAGGCCGGGGTGGACCTGGTGGTGCTGCGCCGCCGGGTGCTGCTGAACCTGCTGTCGCCCGTGTTCCACGCGCGCTTCGCGTATCGCCGGGTCCGGGCGGCCTGGGGCTCGCATGACGCCCAGCACAACGTCGCAGGCATCGCCATCTGGACCGCGATGGCGCTGCCCGCGCTGGCGACCGGGCACTGGCTCGCCTTCCTGCTGGCCTGGGTCGCGCCCGTCACCGTGCTGCTGCAGGCCGCGACCGTCGGCCGCATCCTGTGCGAGCACAGCTTCCCCGAGGCGGAACTGATCGCCGCCCGCGGGCGGGACCTCACCGCCCATGCCACGGGCGGCGTGTTCCCCGGCGCCATGCCGCCCGCCGCTCCGGCAAGTTCGGCCCGGGGCGCGCTGGCCTGGCTCGGCTGGTGGCTCGACATGCTCGTCGTCCAGGTGTTCGTGCGGCTGGTCGTGCTGGTCGGCGACGCGCCCTGCCATGACTACCACCACCGCAAGCCGGCCAGCCGCCGCTGGACGGACTACATCCACGCCCGGCACAACGACGCGGAGGCCGGGTCGGCCAGGTTCCAGGCCGGCTACAAGGAGACGTGGGGCCTGTTCCGCGCCGTGGACGCCACCCTGGCGAGCCTGTCGCGGTTGCCCCCCGGCACCCCGCTTTAAGCCCTTGCCGCGCCGGGCCGGTCCCGCGGGGGCCGGCCTGCGCCCGGCGCCCTCAGGCGAACCCGGCGTCGTCCCGGGTCATGTGGACGGGCAGGATGATGCGGGCCTGGCTGCCGCCGCTGAGCCGCGTTTCCGTCAGCAGGACGCCGTCATGGGCCTCGACGATCCGCCGCGCGACGGCGACCCGGTCGGTTTGAGGCCCGGCGCGCGGCCGCTCTGCTTCCCCCGCGTCTCCGGAGCCGGTCTCGGCCAAGGCCGGCGCGCCTTCCACGGAGCAGCCCACGAGGATCTCCACCGAGCCGTCGCTGCGCCGCCCGACCGACAGCTTCACCGCCGAACCCGGCAGCGCGCGGGCCAGCGCGCTGCCCACGAGCGCCTGGATCGCCCGGTGCATGCCGTCCCGATCGACGCACACCGACACGCTCCGCTTGGGCAGGCTCACGCTCAGCTCCACGCCGCCCTTCACGCTGGCTGGGTAGCAGGCGCGCAGGACGCGGCGCATCGCGTCGCCGAGGTCGATCCATTGCACGTCGAGGTGGAGGGACTGCTCCCGGGTCGTCGCGAGGTCCAGGGCGTCGTTGGCGAGGGCGGCCAGCTCGCGCGAGCTTTCGGAAAGCTGCTGCGTCACCGCCGCGATCTGCTCCGGCGCGGCCGCCAGCCCGGGGTGGGACGCCATGTCCTGCACCAGCGTCACGATGCGCTCCACGGTGGGCCGCAGCCGATGCGACATCGTTTCGAGGAACCGGGCTTGGATGACGCTTGCCTCCTCCGCGGACTGCTTCGCCTGGCGCAGCTGCGCTTCCGCATGCTTGCGGTAGAGCACGTCGAGATAAACGAACAGCGCCGTCTCGATCAGCTCCTGGTCGCCCGACTCGAACGGGCGGCTCACGTTGCCTTCGGAGCGGTTGCCGATGACCAGGGCATGGCCGCTGGAGCGGTCGTAGGCCCAAAGGACGAACGGCAGCCGGAGCACGTCGAGCAGCCCCTCGGGCGGACGGTCGAGCCGGAGCGAGCTGGTGAAGAAGAAGCCCGGCGGGGCGGGGATCATGACGACTTCGTCCGCCTCGACGCTCGTGCCGCCGATGGCGTGGGCCACCAGGAACCGGCCGCTGCCGGGCGGCTCCTCCCGCAGCAGGGCGGCGCGGTCGCACAGCGCCGCCTCGACGACGACCTGCAGCAGCGCGCCGCCCACGTCGTGCATCGCCTGGGCCGGCTCGGCGAAGCGGTAAGCCTCCCGCACCAGCCGGGCCACCGTGCGGCTGCGGCGGGCTTCCAGGAAGGCTTGGCTTTGCTCCTCCTGCAAGCGGAGCAGCCGGGCGCCGAGGTCGTTGCACTCGTTGCGGTAGTACTGGAGCTCGCGCTCGTACGGGTTGCCGATGCCGACGCCGTTGTTCATCACGCCTCCTGCGTCAGCAAGGTGAGGACGCCCGTCCAGTCGAGCGGACGGCTGTAGCTGCCGAACGGCGCGATCTCAACCCCCGAGTAGAAACCGAGCAGGGGGAACGACGCCTGGAGGTCCTGCATCATCAGCGCAGCTTCCTCGAAGGACGCGCCGCTGCGGGCGCTGGCCCGGCCGGCGCAATCGATGTAGAGGCCCAGGAACGGCTTGCCGGCCGGCGTCCGCTTGCGGGCCGCCGCGGTTCCCTGGCGGACGGAGTCGAGCATCAGCGCGTTGTCGCGCGCCATGATCTGCACCCGGGCGCCCTGGCGGAAGTCCGGCTCGAACAGGGTGATCGAGCCGTCCGCGCGGTTCGCGCCCAGGATCAGCCGGTTGACGTAGGCGTTCTCGTCGTAGGGCGCAAAGGGGTCGCCGTGCTTCTCGCCAAGCGTCGCCACGAGCGACAGGTCGCTGCCGTCGGTGCTGCCCAGGCGCAGCCCCAGCATCCGCTCGATCACCGCAAGCGCCGGCTCCCCGTCCAGCTCGTGCACTACCGCGCCGTCGATGCGGGTGATCTCCATGAAGCTGCTGACCGGGCGGCAGCCGTGCATCACCACCGTCTCGGCCCTGATCGCGGGCGGGAACACAAGCGCGACCGCCGAGTGCTTGCTCACGCCCTCCCCGTCGAACACCCAGCCGTTGGACAGGTTCATGTCGGTGAGCAGGCCGCCGCCGATCAGGTTGACCCGCTTGCCGCCCAGCCCGGCGTGGAACCCGTCCACGATCGCGCTCGCATGGTGCAGCCGGAGCGGTGCGGTCGAGGCGACGCTGTCGAAGAACAGCAGCACCACCGCATTGTCCGCCGCCTGGCGGGCCACGGCGCGCGCCAACGCCTCGCCGGCTTCCGCCTCGCCGGCGAGCAGGCCGTGCGTGACATGGAGCTGCGGCACGAGGCTGGCGGCGGTGAACGCGACGATGCCGACCTCCATGCCGCTGTAGCCAAGCTCGCCGCCGCCGATCGCCCCGGCCGCCGAGCCGCCCACCACGGGAACGCCGCCATAGGCTGCGCGAAGCGCCGCGAGCGCCCCCGCCGGGTCGTGCTTCCCGCCGCAGAACACCAGCAGGAGGATGGGCGCGATGCTTCCAAGCAGCGCACAGCAACGTTCGATGACGGTTGCGGTGTCATAGTGAAGGGCATAGGCAACATGGACCGCATTGCTCGAAGCGTCGGTCGAATCCGCAGCAGGGCTCGTTCGCATCCAAGAGAAATAGCATATGGCCGCAGCAGATTGACAAAAATGTTGTGAGGAACTCGATTCCAATGCTTTCTCACGTTCCCATGCGTCGCTGCCATGTCAATATGTAGGCAGGACGGTACAAAATGGGAAATTTGTGGACGGTTCGCGCGGGTGCGCTGAACGGCGTCCGTCCGTAGTTCCGCAACGACATGGTCGGATGCTCCCCTGTTGGATTCGGCAGACTTTGCATCCCAGGGCTTCTGGAGGCTGCACGCGAGCAGGCCCGGGCAGTCCCGCGGTCGGACGCTTCCGTGCGGACGGCCGCCGGCGTCAGCCCAGCGCTTGGAGGAACGCGGTCAGGGCGGCGTTCACCTCGTCGGGCCGTTCCTGCTGGACCCAGTGGCCGGCGCCTTCCAGGATCACCGTGCGCCGCAGCCCCGGCACCGTCTGCGGCAGCGCCTCAAGCGCCTTCCGGCCTGCGGGCGCGACGATCACCGGGTCGCGCGTGCCTGCGATGAACAGCGCCGGCTGCCGGATCAGCGCGCCCTGCCAGGGCGCCAGCAGCTCCCAGTTGCGGTCGATGTTGCGGTAGTAGTTGAGGCCGCCGCGGAAGCCGGTGCGCCGGTAGGCGTCCGCCATCACCGCGAGGTCGGCCTCCGGCAACCAGTCCGGACGTGCAACCGGCTCCGGCATGAGGTCAAGGAAGCCGCCGCCTTCGGGCACCGTCAGAACCCGGCCCGGGTCGCGCGGGCGGTCCGAGCCGACCGCGCCCAGGATGCGGCGCAGGGTGGCGGACGGGTCGCGCTCGAACTCGGCCTCGGCGACGCCGGGCGGCTGGAAGTACAGCCAGTAGAAGTCGTGCTGGCCCGCCGCGCGCAGCGCCGCGAGCGGCGCCGCCGGGCCGCGCGGCCGGAACGGCACGCTCATCGCGGCGACCGCGCGGAACACGTCGGGCCGCAGCATGGCGCAGGTCCAGGCGACGGAGGCGCCCCAGTCATGTCCCAAGACCACGGCGTCCCGCTCACCGAGCGCCGCGACCAGCCCGACCAAGTCGCCGACCAGGTGCAGCACGGAATAGGCGTCCACCGCTTCCGGCGCCTCGCTGCCGCCATAGCCGCGCATGTCCGGGGCTATGCACCGCCAGCCACGCTCGGCGAAATACGCCATCTGCGCTGTCCAGATCGCTCCAAGCTCGGGGAAGCCGTGCAGGAAGATCATCAACGGTCCGGACCGCGGACCGCTCTCGATG
>CAXUIQ010000234.1:4422-6695 GCA_964250815.1 uncultured Acetobacteraceae bacterium | reverse complement strand
GCGCCCGGCTGCGCCACGGCACCGCCGGGCGCCGCCCGAAGCACGGCGCTGGCCCACTCGGCCCGGCCCGGCCCGCCGTTCGACGCCGGCGCGTTCAGCATCGCCGGCGTGTTCGACGCGGACTGGCTGCTGGACGCGCGCTTCGCCCGGCTGCTCGACACCATGGCCGCCTCGCCCGGCGCCTTCGGCACGGTGCGCTTCTTCGGCGCGCTCAACGCCGGGGAGCGGGAGATGGTCGCCCCCACCAGCAGCGGCCGGGTCTGGCCAAGCCTTGACGCTCCCATGGACTTCTCCGTCCCGCTGGCAGTGCTGGACGCGCTGGTGTCGCGCGGGATCACCCCCTTCGTCGCGCTGACGTTCTTCCCGCGCGCCGTCTCGGCCGGGCCGGTGACGCCGCCGCCGGACGGCTACACGGCCTGGCAGCGCCTGGTGCGCGGCTTCCTGGATGCCGCCGCCGCCCGGTTCGGCCGGGCGGCGATGGCGCGCTGGTGGTTCGAGGCGTGGAACGAGCCGAACATGCCGCCGTTCTGGGGCGGGAGCTTCGACCAGTACCTCGACCTTTACCGCGCCACCTCCGAGGCGGTGGCCGCGTCCGGCCACGCGGTCCGCCTCGGCGGCCCGGCGCTTGCCTACCTGCCGGGGCAGGGCGCGCCGCTGATGGAGCGCTTCCTGGCCTTCCTGCACCGCGAGCCACGGGTGAAGTGCGACTTCGTGTCCCTGCACCGCAAGGGCATCTGGACCGCCGCCGAAGCGGAACCCCGCCTCGCCCGGCTTGAGGCCGCGGCGCGCGGCACGGCGGACGCCTCGCTCCGCCTGGCGCCGGAGCGCGCCCGCGGCATGGCGGTCGTGAACGACGAGGCCGACATGAAGGTGGCGTTCGACACGCCCTACGAGCCGCGCATGACCGAGCAGTTCGCCGCCTGGCTCGCCGCCTCCGCCATCCTGCACGACCGGTTGACTGCCGAGTATGCCGGGGCCGGCATCCGCTTCGCCGCGGCGGCGGACCACGCGAACCAGCATCTGGTGCAGGCGCCGTTCGACGGCCGCCGCTCCGTCATGACCCGGCTGTCCGCCGACCCGGCCGACCTCGTGAAGCTGCCGGTGTTCCACTTCCACGAGATGCTGCGGCTGCTGGGCACCCGGCACGGCACGGTGCCGGATGCGTCGCCGCAGCCGCCCGGGCTGTTCCATTTGGTCACAGTAGGCGGCGGCAGCGTCGCCGCCCTGCTCGCCCACTACCCCGACGGTCCCGCCGCCCCCTTGGACATCGACTACACGCTGCGGGACCTGCCCTGGCCGCGGGTCAACCTTGCCCGGTTCGGCATCGGCGCCGCTCTGTCCAACAGCTACGCCGCCGCCGGGCGCACCCTGCTGCCGGCCGTGACCGACCCCGCGCGCATCCGCGCCGCCGCCGAGCTGGGCGTGGCCGAAGGGGTCCGCTCCGGCATCGTCCCGGAAGGCGGCGCGCTGCGCCTGCGGCTGCGGCTCGCCGCGTTCGAGACGGCGCTGGTCTGGGTCACGCCGACCCGCCCGGAACCGCCCGCCGCCCCTGTCTGGCTGCAATCGGACTTGGAGGGCGGCAACGCCGTGCTCCGCTGGACGCCGGGCCGCGAGCCGGACCTGTACTCCTACGAGGTCCGCCGCGACGGCCAGTTGGTCTCGCCCGTGCCGCTGCGGGCGGCGATGTGGGTCGATGCGGCGCGTGCGCCGGGCCGGCACGCCTATGGGGTGCGCGCCGTTTCGGCATCTGGGGTTGCGGGCGCTGAGGCGTTGAACACGGTGGCTTAGGCCGCCTAGCCTGCGGCTCTGAGGATGGAGGACCGCATGGGCACGCCTGCGCTGCACCCGGATGCCGAACGGCTGCTGGACCTGATCCGGGCCACCGGACGCCCGCCATTCGAGAGCCTGTCGGTGGCCGAGGCGCGCGAGGCCTACGCCGCCAGCCGCGCCATCTTGCAGCCGCCGCCGGACGAGGTGGCGGAGGCGCGCGACCTGTCCATCCCCGGCCCGGGCGGTCCGCTGGCGTTGCGGCTGTATCGCGGCGCCGGCACGCCGGACGCAGCCGCCCTCCCTGCCCTGCTCTACCTGCACGGCGGCGGCTGGGTGCTCGGCGGCCTGGACAGCCACGACGGCGTGTGCCGCCGGCTGGCGAACCTTGCCGCGTGCCGGGTGGTCGCCGTGGATTACCGGCTGGCGCCCGAGCACCGCTTCCCCGCCGCCATCGACGACGCGGCGGCGGCGCTCGCCTGGGTGGCCGCGAACGCGGCGGCGCT
>CAXUIQ010000234.1:0-4412 GCA_964250815.1 uncultured Acetobacteraceae bacterium | reverse complement strand
CGCCGGGGGCAACCTCGCGGCGGTGCTCGCCCTCTTGGGGCGGGACGGGACGGCGCCGGCATCGGCGTGCCAGGTGCTGCTCTACCCGGCGGTGGACCTCCTCATGGACGGCGGCTCCTATGCCCGGATCACCGAGGGCGTGCCGCTCACCGCGGCGACGATGCGCTGGTTCGTGGACCACTACGCCCCCGACCCTGCCCAGCGGCTCGGCTGGCGCGCCTCGCCGCTGCGGGCGGAGCGGCTGGCGGGCACGCCGCCGGCCCTGGTGCTGACCGTCGCGCACGATCCGCTGGCCGACGAGGGCCGCGCCTACGCCGCGCGGCTGGAAGCCGAGGGCGTGCGCGTCGCGGCGCTGCACCTGTCCGACCAGATCCACGGGATGCTGACCATGGGCCGCGTGATCGCCGCCGCGGACCCGGCGCTGCGCGTCGCGGCAGAGACGCTGCGCGACGCCTGGCGGCTCGCGTGACGGCGGCGCGGCCCGGGCCAAGAACGACGCTTGAACCCGCTGCCCGGCAGCGGTAGCATTCCTGCAATGCGTCTTGCGCAGTGCCATCCGGCCCGGCGCACAAGGCAAAAAGGGAGGGGACCGTGCAGCAATCCGCCGGGGCGGCACGTCCGCCGCCCGACCATCCCGGCGCGTCCTGACGGACCGCGGTCCCATGCCGCCCGACGCAGTGCCGGGCGCGGGCACGCCCCTGCTGCACAAGCCCCTGCTGCAAGTGTCGGGCGTTTCCGTGCGCTTCGGCGGCATCGTGGCGCTGGGCGGCGTGTCGTTCGAGGTCGGGCCTCGGCAAATCTGCGGCCTGATCGGGCCGAACGGGTCGGGCAAGACCACGCTGTTCAACTGCATCAGCGGCATCTACCGGCCGGGCGCCGGCGACATTCGGCTCGAAGGCCGGTCGCTGCAATCCGTCAGCCGGCACCGCATCGTCGATCTCGGCATCGGCCGCACCTTCCAGAACGTCGCGCTGTACCGCAGCATGAGCGTGCGGGAGAACATGCTGGCGGGCGCCCACCACCTCGGGCGCACGGGCTTCGTCGCCAATGCCCTGCTGCTGCCAGCCGCCTGGCGGGAAGCGGCGGCGGCGCGGCGGGCGCTGGACCGCCTGCTCGACCTGCTCCGTCTGCGCGAAGTCGCCGATGCGCCGGTCGCCAGCCTGCCGTTCGGCACGCAGAAGCGGGTCGAGCTGGCCCGCGCCCTGATCGGCCGGCCGAAGCTGCTGCTGCTGGACGAACCCGCCGGCGGCCTGAACCATTCGGAGGTGGACGAGCTGGAGGGCCTGATGCGCCGCATCCGCGCCGAGTTCGACCTCAGCATCCTCTTGGTCGAGCACCACATGAACCTGGTGATGCGTGTGTCCGACAAGGTGGTGGCGCTGGAACTTGGGCTGAAGATCGCCGACGGCACGCCGGCGGAGGTGCAGAACGACCCGCAGGTGATCCGCGCCTACCTCGGCGAGCCTGCGGCGCCCGCGCCGGCCCATGCTTGAAATGCTGCTGCGCCCGGCGCCGATGCTGGAGGTTTCCGGGCTGCACGCGGGCTACGGCGACGTGGAGGTGCTGCACGGCCTCGATTTCACGGTGGGCCTGGGCGGGATCACGGCGCTGCTCGGCGCCAACGGCGCGGGCAAAACCACCACGCTCCGCGCCTTGAGCGGCATGGTCCGCGCTTCCGGCCGGGTGCGGCTTGAGGGCGCCGACATCGGCGGCCTCGCCACCGAGGACATCGCCCGGCGCGGCGTCGCCCACGTGCCGGACGGGCGCGGCACGCTGATGGAGCTGACGGTCGAGGAGAACCTGCGGCTTGGCGCCTACACGCGGCGGCGCGGCGAGGCGGCGTCCGACATGCAGCGGGTGTTCGGCTACTTCCCCCGCCTCCGCCAGCGGCTGCGCCAGCAGGCCGGCACGCTGTCGGGCGGCGAGCAGCAGATGCTGGCCATCGGCCGCGCCCTGCTGCTGCGCCCCAAGCTGCTGCTGCTCGACGAGCCGTCCTTCGGCCTGGCGCCGCTGGTGGTGCGGGAAATCTTCGGCATCATGCGGCGGATCAGCGCCGACGACGGGGTGAGCATCCTCCTGGTGGAGCAGAACGCGGGCTTGGCGCTCGACGTCGCGGACACGGCGTTCCTGCTGGAAACCGGGCGCATCGTCATGGCCGGCCCGGCGGCCGAACTCCGCGAGGACGAGGCGATCCGGCGGTCGTATCTGGGGTATTGAAAGGGTTCTGGGGCCGATGGACGAGTTCCTGCACCAAATCCTGTCCGGCATCGCCTCCGGCGGCATCTATGCAAGCGTCGCGCTGGCGCTGGTGATGATCTTCCAGGCGACGCACCACGTGAACTTCGCCCAGGGCGAAATGGCGATGTTCTCCACCTTCGTCGCGCTCGCGCTGATCGAGGCCGGGGTGCCGTACTGGGGCGCGTTCGCCATCACCGTCCTCCTATCGCTGGCCCTGGGCGCCGCGATCCAGCAGGTGCTGCTGACGCCCATGGCCGGGTCGCCGGTGCTGGCCAGCGTCGGGGTGTTCATCGGGCTGCTGCTGATCTTCAACAGTACCGCGGGATGGCTGTTCGGCACCACGCTGAAGCCTTTCCCCAGCCCGTTCGAGGGGCCGCCCCTGCTCGGCGGCTTCGTCACCCGGCACGACCTTGGCTCCACCGCGGTGACGCTTGCGGTGCTGGCCTGCGTGTGGGGGTTCTTCCGCTTCACCGACCTGGGCCTTGCCATGCGCGCCGCCGCCTACAACCCGGCGTCCAGCCGGCTCATGGGCATCCGGGTGAACCGGATGCTGGCGCTCGGCTGGGGCCTGGCTGCGGCCATCGGCGCGGTGGCGGGCATGATGGTGGCGCCCGTGGTGTTCCTTGATCCCAACATGATGTCGGGCGTGCTGCTGTATGCCTTCGCGGGCGCGCTCCTGGGCGGGATCACCAACCCGCTCGGCGCGGTGTTCGGCGGCTTCGCCATCGGCGTGGTCGAGAACCTGGCCGGCGCCTACCTTGTCGGTCCCGAGTTGAAGCTGACGCTGGCGCTCGTGATCATCGTCGCCGTGCTGACGGTCAGGCCCGCAGGCCTGTTCGGCCGCGCCGTGGTCAGCCGGGTCTGAGGGCGTGCGCGCCCTCGGGTTCCTGGCGGGCGTGCTGTTCGTGGCCGCGGCGGCGGGGCTGGCCTTCGTCGCCAGCGACTACCGGCTGTTCCAGTTGACCACCGTGGCCGTGTATGCCGTGGCGATCCTGGGGCTGGCCTTGGTGACCGGGTTCAACGGGCAGATCTCGCTGGGCCACGGGGCGTTCTATGCGGTCGGCGCCTACGTCACGGCCATCCTCATGTCGCACTACGGCGTGCCGTACTGGGCGACGCTGCCGGCCTCGGCAGCCGTCTGCGCGGCGCTCGGCTTCCTGATCGGCCTGCCGGCGCTGCGGCTCGGCGGGCTGTACCTGGCGCTGACCACCTTCGCGCTCGCGGTCGCCACGCCGCAACTGCTGAAGTACCATGCGTTCGAGGGCTGGACCGGCGGCGTGCAGGGCCTCGTGCTCGACAAGCCCGACCCGCCGCCGGGCCTGCCGCTCAATGCCGACCAGTGGCTCTACCTGTGTACGCTCGGCATCAGCGCCCTGCTGTTCCTGCTGGCGGGCAACCTGGTGCGCGGGCGCATCGGGCTTGCCATGCGCGCCGTCCGCGACCATCCGCTGGCCGCCGAAGCGACGGGCATCGACGTGGCGCTGCTCAAGACGCGCACCTTCGCGGTGAGCGCGATGGTCACGGGGATCGCCGGGTCGATGGGCGCGGTGGCGGTGGGGTTCGTGGCGCCGGACAGCTTCACCGTGCTGCTGTCGATCACGCTGTTCGTCGGGCTAGTCGTAGGAGGGGTGGCGTCGATCGCCGGGCCGGTGTTCGGCGGCGTGTTCATCGCATTCTTGCCCAACGTCGCCGAGGAGGTCTCGAAGGCGGCGCCGGGCGCGGTGTATGGCCTGGTGCTGATCGCCTTCATGTATTTGCTGCCGTCGGGCGTCGCTGGCGGGCTTGGCCGCTTGCTGCGGCGGCCCCGGTTGAAACAATCGTAATGGGGAGAAATCATGTATCGCCGCACCCTGCTCGCGTCCGCGGGCTCATTCGGCATTTTGGCCCGCATCGGCCCGGCACGCGCCCAGACCCCCGGCGTCACCGCGACCGAGATCAAGATTGGCCAAACCGAAGCTTATAGCGGCCCGGCTTCCGCCTATGGTGCGATCGGGCGCGGCCTGACGGCGTTTTTCAAGCGGGTGAACGACCAAGGCGGCGTGGCCGGGCGCATGATCAACTTTATCTCGGTCGACGACGGCTACCTGCCGCCTAAGACTGTCGAGCAGACCCGGCGGCTGGTGGAGCAGGAGGGCGTGTCGTTCCTGCTCAACGGCCTCGGCACGCCGACGAAC
>CAXUIQ010000233.1:0-6708 GCA_964250815.1 uncultured Acetobacteraceae bacterium | reverse complement strand
GCCCAGCGCCATGCGGTAGGCTTCCTGGGCAGCGGCGTGGTGGCCTTGCAGGTCGCGCGCCACGCCCAGGTTGCTCGCGGCGGCGGCGTCGTTCGGGTCCAGGGCCGCGGCCCGCGAGAACACGGCCTCCGCGCCGGCCGGGTCTTGCAGCAGGCGGACGCGGCCGAGCCCGACCAGGGCCTTGGTGTCCCGTGGCCTGATGTCGATGGCGCTGGCGTAGCTGGCGGCGGCCTCGCTGCTGCGGCCCAGCGCGCCCAGCGCGTCGCCCCGGCGGACCCAGGCGTCGGCGTCGCGCGGGTTCTTGGCCAGCAACTGGTCGCTGACCTGCAGCGCGATCGCCGGCGCGCCGACCAAGGATGCGGCGTCGGCCAGGTGCAGGCTGGGCGTCCATTTGGCCAGCGGGACCTCGGGCTCGACCATCACCGCCTTCTGCGGCGCCGAGGAGCAGGCCCCCAGCAGGAGGAGCAGGCCCCCCGAGAGGCTGCGCAGGTGCGGTCCGTTCAATGTCGCCATGGGGTCAATGCGTCGTTCTCATGATTTGGACCGCTGCCGGGCCGCCCACGATCAGGAAGATGCAGGGCAGGATGAACAGGATCATCGGAATGGTCATCAGCACCGGCAGCCGCGCCGCCCGCGTTTCGAACCGCATCAGCATCTCGTGGCGCATCTCGGCCGACAGCACGCGCAGCGCGTCGCCCAGCGGCGTGCCGTAGCGCATGGTCTGCACCAGCATCGAGGTCATGCGCTTGATGCTGTCCAGCCCCGTGCGCGTGCCCATGTTGACCAGCGCCAACCGGCTGTCGGACACCACGCGCAGCTCGCTCGCGGTCTTGCCGAACTCCTCGCTGATCGCGGGGTGCGCCTGGCGGATTTCGACGGCGACGCGGTTGAGCGCCGGCTCGAAGCCCAGCCCGGCCTCGGCGCAGATCACCATCAGGTCCAGCGCGTCCGGCAGGCCCGCCTGGAGGGCGTCCAGGTGCTGCCGGTGCCGGCGCCGCACCCACCAATCCGGGCCGAGCAGCCCGGCCAAGGCGGCGCCCGCGATGCAGACGTTGCGCACCAGCGGCGAAAACTCGAAGCGTTGCAGCACGGCCACCGCCAGCAGCGGCATGAAGACCAGCAGCAGCAGCTTGGCGCCGACGAACACGCCGAGCGCGCCAGGCCCGCGCAGGCCGGAAGCGCCCAGCGTCAGGGTCAGCTCCGCCACCGTCTTCTGCGACAGCAGTCCGCTCCGCGCCACGCCGGAGCCGATCGCTCCGATCAACCCGACGAGGCCGCCTGCCTTCGGGGACGCATCCATCCTGATCGATGCGTCGTGGGGACGGCGGATGGCCAGCAGGCGCGCCTTGAGGCGCTCCTGCTGGCGCAACTGGTGCAGCACAGCCTCCGTCGCGCCCCACAACAGGACGGCAACGAGCGCGCAAACCAGGGCGAGCGTGGTCACGACAGGCTCTTCCGGATCATCGTCTTCATCGACACGATGCCGAGGCCCAGCATCAGGACCGCGCCGGCCAGGATCTTCTGCCCGAGCGGATCGACGAACAGCATGGTGATGTAGGCGCTGTTCATGACCCACAGGGCGGCGCCGGCGAACGGCGGCAGGGCGCCCAGCACCATGGAACTCATCTTGGCTTCGGACGACAAGGCGTGGCCTTTCTGGCGCACCCCCACGCGCTTGCGGATCACGTCGGCCAGGTTCTCCAGCGTTTCGCTCAAGCCCCCGCCGGTCTGGCTTTGCAGCGACAGCGCGGTGGCGAAGAAGCGGTATTCCTGGAGCTTGTTGCGCTCCGCCATCGCGCGGAGCGCGTCGTCCAGCGACATGCCGATGCCCAGCTCCTCGGACAGGCGGGCGAACTCGGGGCCGGTGGGCGCCTCGATCTCGCGGCCCACGGCGGTGATCGAGTCCGTCACCGGGATGCCGACCCGCACGGCGCGCACGATCATGGCGAGCGCGTCCGGGAACTGCTCGAACAGCGCGTCCTGCCGGCGGCGGCGGCACCAGTTGAAGAAGGCGCGGCTCAGCATGACCCATTCCAGCGGCAGCCCGACCCAGGCCAGGGGACCCGCAAGCCTGCTGCCGAGCTTCGTGGCCGCCGCGGCGATGCAGAACGCCACTGCCAGCGCCACCCATGGGCGCAGCACGTAATGCTCGCCAAGCGCCGGGTCGAAGCCGAACCAGCCGGCCAGCGCGGGGCCTATCCCTTCCGCCGTCGCCGCGAAGCCGACGCCGGAGGTGGACGCCGACTCCAGGCTGTCGCGTTGCCGCTGATACGGGCTCAGCACAAGGGAAAAGCGCAGGCGCACTGCTTCCTGCCGCGCTTGCAGCCGAAGCAGCGCCACGCTGGCGAGGCCCATCAGCACGAGGGCCATGGCGACCAGCGCGACCAGCAGGACGGGCGAGGCGGTCACCGTTCCGCATCCTCCATCGCCGCCGCCCAGGCCCGCTCCAGCCCGAAGTACTGCAGTTTCGACATGAAGCCCGGCCGCGCCCGGCTGACCCGGTAAGCGCCGCGGAGCCGCCCGTCCGGGCCGGTGCCGAGCGTCTCAAGCTGGAAGATGTCGTTCATGATGATGACGTCGCCTTCCATCCCGCACACCTCGCTCACCTGGGTGATGCGGCGCCCGCCGTCGCGCTGGCGCTCCGCCTGGATGATCATGTGCACGGCGCCGGCGATCTGCGTGCGGATGGCGCGCGACGGCAGGCCCATGGACCCCATCTGCACCATGTTCTCGATGCGGGTCAGCGCGTCGCGCGTGGTGTTGGAGTGGATAGTGGACATGCTGCCGTCGTGGCCGGTGTTCATCGCCTGCAGCATGTCGAAGGCTTCGCTCGCCCGTACCTCGCCAATGATGACGCGGTCGGGGCGCATGCGCAGCGCGTTGCGCATCAGGTCGCGCTGGGTGATCTCGCCGCGGCCTTCGAGGCTCGCCGGGCGGGTTTCCAGGCGCACCACGTGGGGCTGCTGCAACTGCAGTTCGGCCGCGTCCTCCACCGTGACGATCCGCTCGCCCGGGTCGATCATGCGCGACAAGGCGTTCAGCAGGGTGGTCTTGCCCGACCCGGTGCCGCCGGAGATGATGATGTTGAGCCGGCAGCGCCCGGCGATCTCCAGCACGCGCGCCACCGGCGGGGTCATGGCGCCGAACTCGATCAGCTTGGCGAAGTCGATGGTCTTCTTGCTGAACTTGCGGATGGACATGTAAGGCCCGTCCAGCGCCAGCGGCGGGAAGACGATGTTGACGCGGCTACCATCCTTGAGGCGCGCATCCACCATCGGGCTGCTTTCGTCGATGCGCCGGCCGACGCCGGCGGCGATGCGCTGGCAGATGTTCGACAGGTGTGCGGCGTCGCGGAACCGCACCGGCGACATCTCCACCTTGCCGCGCTTCTCGATGAAGATGCGGTGCGGGCCGTTCACCATGATGTCGGCGATCAGGTCGTCCTGCAGCAGCAGCTCCAGCGGCCCGAGGCCCAGCATGTCGTGGACGAGGTCGGCGGCCAGGCTGCGCTGCTCGCGGCCGTTGAGCTGGATGCGCCGCTCGGTGGCGATGTCGGCGATCAGCCGCTCCACCTCCAGCGCCAGGCGGTCGGGCGGGGTGGAGGCGACCGCCATCGGGTCCATGCGCGTCAGGCACAGGGTACGCACCTCGGCCATGGCGGCGGCGTGGCTCTGGGCCTGCTCGGCGCGCGACGGCGCCGCTTCCTCGCTGGCCCGCTCAGGGGGCGGCGACGCCGCGGGCGACACGGCCACGCGCTGGCCGAAAGCCGGAAGCGCGCTCATGCCTTCTTCCAGATTTGCCAGGCGCGCTTGCGGTCGGCGGTGCGCTTGAACGGGGGCGGCGCCGCGGTGCCGCTGTCCAACAGACGGTTGAAGGCCACCAGCCGGGCCAGGTCGTTCACTCGCAGGCGGAAGAAGCTGCGGTGACGCACCGCGGGATCGCCCATGTTGGCGGCCTCGGCCAGGCGCTTGGGCAGGTCGGGGATCACCAGGTCCGGGCGGCCTTCCAGCGCGTCCTCGACCTGTGCGCGGTTGAGGCCGCCCGGCATGCCGTCGCGGTTCAGCAGCAGCACCGTCCGCTCCGCCTGGCTGACGTTGCTATACAGCGCGCGCAGCCGAAGCGTGTCGCGCACCCCAGCGAGCGTCGGCTCGAACACGATCACCCGCTGCGTCGCGAGGTCCAGCAGGTCCCGGTAGAGCGGCACCGGCTGGAACGGCACGTCGGCGACGACGAAGTTGTAGCGGCGGCGGAGCGCCGCAAGCAGGCGCGGGGCGGCATCGGG
Source organism: uncultured Acetobacteraceae bacterium (assembly GCA_964250815.1). GTDB lineage: Bacteria > Pseudomonadota > Alphaproteobacteria > Acetobacterales > Acetobacteraceae > CAHJXG01. The sequence goes on along the minus strand of CAXUIQ010000233.1, from coordinate 2,426 downwards.
CGCGCAAACCGGCCGGTCGGCCAGCGCTTCCTGGCCGGCCAGCACGTGCAGGCGGTCCTTCAGGGTCACGGAAGCGCGCTCGACGAATAACTCGTCGATGCGGTCCGGCATTTCCAGCGCGGCGCGCAGGCCGGGACCGGGCGCCCCGTCCACGAACAGGGCGGCGCTGCCCGTGTGCAGGTCAGGGTCCAGCAGCACGGTGTGGCGGTTGCGCAGGACGCCGAAATGCCAGGCCAGGTTCACGGCGATCGTCGTGGCGCCCACGCCGCCGCGGGCGCCCGTGATGGTGACCACCCGCCCGCCGTTCGCTTCGTGCGCTGCGGTCGGCTGGCCGATGAGGATGGGAACGAACAGCCGCACCACCATGTCGCGCGTCAGCGGCTTGGCCAGGTATTCGTGCGCCCCCATGCCGCGCGTGATCTCGCGGTAGAAGTCCACGTCGGCAAGCTCGCCGATGACGAGCACCTTGACGTCCGGCTCCACCGCCTGGCTCAGGTCGCGCAGCGCGCTCAGCGGTTCGTCCACGCCGCTGATGTCGATGATGAGGTTGCGCGGGGTCGCCTGCTTCTGCATGGCCGCGATGGCGGCGCGGATGCCGCCCCGCGCGATCTCGATCGCGTCCGGCATCGCGTCGGACAGGCTGTCGCGCAGCACCGCTTCCGTGGTGGCCTCGTTCACGAAGGCCATCAGCGTCGCGCGCTCGCTGGCGGCGACCCAAGGCTCGGCCGGGTCGCGCGGGAGGCCCGGCAGGGCGCCGTCGGCTGCCATCAGTTCCCCGTCAACGCAGCGCCTGCGCCTGCGGCGCCGGAGGAGCCGCCGCCGCCGTTCGCGTCGCCGATGGGCTTCACGCGGCCCTGGCGCAGCCGGTCCACCGCCGCCGCGACCATTTGCGCGTCGGTCGGAGCGGTGCCGCGGCCCTGGGCGAGATCGGCCGGGCGCGTCGCCATGGCCGCGAGGTTGGCGTCGTTGGCCCCGGTCGGGCGCCAGGTGTTGGGGAAGTTGAACGGGTCCGGCCCGGCGCAGCCTGACAACAGGGCCAACAGGGCCGAGCCGGCCGCGGCCTGCATGCGCCGGCTCATTGCACGATCCACCCGGCGGCGCCGGAGATGCGCGTCGGCCTGATGGACCCGGCCTGCCCCGTTTGGCGCAGCAGCAGGATGCGCTCCAGGTCGTTGGGCGGCGTGTAGGCGTCGTTGGGCTGGCGCAGCACGGTGGGGTCGCTCACCGGGCGCACGATGACGGGCGTCACGATGATCACCAGCTCGCTCTCGTTGCGCTGGAAGCTGTCGGAACGGAACAGCGCGCCCAGGATCGGGATTTCCCCGAGCCACGGCACCGCGTTGGCGCCGTGCGTCACGGTCTCCTGCAGCAAGCCGGCGATGGCGAAGCTGTCGCCGCTGCCCACCTCCACCGTGGTGTCGGCGCGGCGCACGGTCAGCGCCGGGATGCTGATGGCATTGGTGCCGGCACTGATCTGAACGGCGCCCTGGTTGGAAAGCTGGCTGACCTCCGGGCGCACGTGGATGCTGATGCGGTCGTCGCTGATCAGCGTCGGCACGAAAGACAGGTTGATGCCGTACTGCTTGAACGTGACCGCGATGGCGTTGTTCTGCTCGCTGACCGGAATCGGGAACTCGCCGCCGACCAGGAAGCTCGCCGGCTCGCCACTCATGGTGGTCAGGTTCGGCTCGGCAAGCAGGTGCACCAGGTTGTCCTGCGCCAGGGCGTCGATGACCGCGCCGAGGCCGAAGTTGCGGTCCACGTAGGCGCCGGCCAGCACGCTCGGCGTGGCGACCGAAGCGGTGACCGGGTTGCTGGTCGCCAATCCGATGGCAGCGTACTTGCCCAGGCTCTGCACGGCCTGCCAGTTGATCCCAAGCTCCCGCGACACGCTGCGCGACATCTCGGCGATGCGTACGCGCAGGCTGATCTGGGTGGCAGACGCCACATTGAGCCGGTTGGTCACGGTCTGCTTGTCGGCCAGGAAAGACCGCGCCAGGTCCAGCACGCGGGCGGCGTCCCCGGTCGTCGCCACCTGGCCGCTGACGGCCAGGCCGGTCGGCACGGTCTCGACGCGGATGCGGCTGCCCGGCATGGCCCGGTTGATGGTGCTGGCGGCCTCGGCGGCGCTGTAGGCGGCGGGGCGCACCGTCACCTGGTATTGCGCCACCATCCGACCGGCCCCGTCCATCGCGGCGAGGGTGGTGCGTCCGGGCGCCGCGCCGAAGATGAACAGCGTGCTCGGGCTGGCCGGGCGCACCTCGGCGATCCTGGGGTCGGCGACGAACACGTTGGCGATGGCGCTGGGCAGGTTCACCACACGCCCCAGCCCGGCTTCCAGCGGCAGCATGGCCAAACGACCCTGCTCCGGAGCGTCCGTCGGCGCGCGGGAGGCCACGGGAACCGTCGTGCCGCCGGGCGGAACC
>CAXUIQ010000232.1:0-6709 GCA_964250815.1 uncultured Acetobacteraceae bacterium | reverse complement strand
CCAGCTCCTCGATGTCCATGGCGATGATCGGCTCGTCCTCGATGATGAGCACGTCGGTCGCGGCGCCGGCCCGGAGATGGGCGCGCGCTTCGGACAATTGGGCTTCCGCCTCGGCCGCGGGAAGCTGCACGATCTCGGCAGCGGCGCCGACCGGCACCTCCTCAAGCGAGGTCAGCAGCAGCAACTGGCGCTGGACTTGCGACAAGCCTCCGGTGAGGAAGTTGGTCTTCAGCGTGTTCAAGCCGTCGAACCGGCGCGTGATGGCGTGGTAAAGGCTGTGCCGGGCTTCGCCGGGAGCGGCTTGGCCGGCCAGCAGGTCGCGCAAGCTGTCCGCGACCATGGCATCGCCGCGGCTCTGGTTGCCCGTGAGCGCGCGGGCGTAGCGGCGCGCATAGGGGAGCGCCCGGATCAGGTCCTCGCGACATAGATTGGCCATGAGTCGTCCCTTTCATGCACAAGCGGCGTGCATTGATGCTGTGTGGACCGGATAAGCGGGATGAGGCGGGCAGTCGAGTTGATTGGTGACGCGCGGACGGACATAGCCGAAGCGGACATCCGGCACCAAATCGTGGCGCTGCTGCCGGACCTCCGCGCCTTTGCGCGGTTCCTGGTGCGGGACCGTGCCGCCGCCGACGACGTGGTGCAGGACAGCATCGTGCGCGCCCTCGGCGCGATCAGCCAGTTCCAGCCCGGCACGAACCTGAAAGCCTGGCTGTTCACCATCCTGCGCAACCAGTTCTACGAGCAGGCCCGCCGGCGCAAGCGGGAAGCGAGCGCTTTGCAAGGCCGCTTCGCCGACGCGGAGGCCGCCGGACCGCAACAGGCCGCGCAAGCCGACATCACCGACCTGCAGCAACTCATGTGGCGCCTGCCCCCGTCGCAGCGGGAAGCGCTGCTCCTGGTCGGCGCCCAGGGGATGTCGCACGAGGAAGCGGCCGCCATCTGCGGCGTTCCGGTCGGCACGATGAAGGCGCGCTTGTCCCGGGCGCGCAGCAGCTTGGCGGCTTTGATGGACGTGCGCAGAACCGATCCGGACTGATAGGATCACGAAGTCGTGAACAGAGGGGTGCAACGCTCGGCGCTGCCCGGACATTGGGTTGGCACTGAGACAAGAAGGCAGATCGATGAACTCCTCTTTCCATGACCAAGTCATTTCGATTCTTCCCAAGCTGCGCATCCAAGCGCTGGCACTCACAAGGAACCGTTCGGCCGCCGAGGATCTCGTTCAGGACGCCGTCTGCAACGCCCTGTCCGCCCACGCGAGCTTCATTCCGGGCACCAACTTCCCTGCCTGGATGCACCGCATCCTGCGCAACCGGTTCATCTCGAACCTGCGCAAGCGGCGGGACACCACCGACATCGACGATGTGCCGCAGTCCACGTTTGCGACCGAGGCAGCCCATGAGGATCGTTTGGCGCTTAAGGAGTTGGGCCGGGCAATGACCCGCCTGCCTGCGGACCAGCGGGAGGCATTGCTGATGGTGGTCGTGCACGGCATGAGCTACGAGGCATTGGCCGAGGCGACAGGATGTGCGGTCGGCACGGCCAAGAGCCGGGTGTTCCGGGCGCGCCGGCAACTTGAAGCGTGGCTGCTTGGGGAGACCGACGCCAAAGAGCGGGTCGGCGCCCGCCCGACACGCCTGCTTGAGGTCGGCTACGTAGGCGACGAAACCCCGGGCATCGCTGCCGCTTCCCGTTGAAGGCGGGGCCTTGTTGGAGGCTCGGCCCGAATTCGTAACATTCTTTGAAACCCTTGTCGGCATGATTTGTTAGGGGTGCGAGCTTTCGGATTGAACGGGCATGAACCACTGTAGAATGACCCAGCATAAATCCAAACAGCCCCAAACATCTCGGAAGCAGGTCAGGCCCGTGGTTGCTGCGTTCGACATTTGGCTTCATCGGAGCTTGCACGAGCTTTATGACGGCATTGCCCGGGAGCCAATCCCGGACGAGTTGCTGAAGCTGATCGAGGAAGACAGGAAAAAGTGATCCCCTGCCGGTTGGCCAGACCGGTCGTAAAATGAAGCGGTGGCGCAGGACGTGGAACACCCTCGTGGTCCGCATCTGCTGCGTTTACCTTGTCGCCACGCTTCCGTTGCTCGTTGTGGCGCTGCTCCCAGGTTCCGCAGCCGCCGTGTTGGCCGCATGGCTGCTGGGAGCGGCTGCCATGGCAGGGGCACTTTTCTTCCTGGTGTCCCGCCCTCTTGCGGCGTTGCACGCGGCTGTGAGCCAGTGGCGTCCTGAAGCCATTTTCCAACGGAACTCCGGTTTCCAAGGCATGCCGTCCACGCGCGAGCTGAGGCAACTGGCCGTTTCATTCCAAAGGGCCACGGTCATCCTGCATCGGCAGCAAAGGCGGCTGTCAGCCGCGATCGACCAGCAGGAACTGCTGATGCAGGAAATCCATCACCGGGTGAAGAACAACCTACAGGTGGTCGCAAGCCTGTTGAACCTCCAGGCCAGCCGGATACGGCTGCCTGAAGCCCGGGCCGAATTCCAATCGGCCCGCGACCGGGTGCGGACGCTCGCGACGCTCCATCGGCATCTCTACGCCCATGGCGAGCTGCATACGATCAATATGCGGGAGTTCCTGATCGAGTTGTGCAGCCAGTTGTTCCAGGCAATGGGCGAAAAGGCCGGGGAGCGGCTGCGCTTGGAGATCGAGGCGCCGGAACTCAAGATGTCGAGCGACCAGGCCGTCCCGCTCGCGCTGATCGTGACCGAGGCCGTCAGCAACGCGGTGAAATATGCGTTCCCCGGCGGTCGTCGCGGCAGCATTTCCGTTTACCTGAAGGCGAGCCAGGGCCATGCCGAGCTTGAGATCTTCGACGATGGCGTCGGCATTCCGGCGGGCCGGGTCGAGACTGAGGCTGGGACCCGCGACGGCATCGGCATCCAGTTGATCCAGGGCTTCGCCCGGCAACTCGGTGCCACCTTGCAGGTCGAGGAAGGCCAGGGCACCCGCTACAGGGTCCGCCTGCCGCTCCAACGGAAGCGCCTCGAAAGTCCCATGCTCGGCACGCTGGCCAGCAAGACACCTGCGTAGCCGCACCTTGCGCGAGTGACCGGCACACGGCACATCCAGGGCAGGACGGAGTGTGGTGAATGGATTCCAGCTTGCAGCAAGCCCTCCCGCGATGGCGCCGGCACCTGCACCAGCATCCCGAGCTGTCGCTCCAAGAACGGGGAACCGCTGCCTTCGTGTGCAGCACGCTTGGCAGTCTTGGCGTGCCGTTCACCGCCGGGGTGGGCGGCCATGGCGTTGTCGGGACGTTGACGCGCGGAGCATCCAACCGCAGCGTCGGCCTTCGTGCGGACATGGACGCGCTGCCGATCAGCGAGACGACGGGCCTGCCCTACGCTTCCGCCGTTCCAGGCGTGATGCACGCCTGCGGCCATGACGGCCATACCGCCAGCTTGCTGGGTGCGGCGGCCCTGCTGGCGCGCGGCTCGGGTTGGTCGGGCACCGTCCATTTCGTGTTCCAGCCCGCCGAGGAAGGCTACGGCGGAGCGCGGAGCATGCTTGCCGACGGCTTGTTCGAGCGGTTCCCCATGGAGCGGATCTTCGGCTACCACAACTGGCCCGGCCTGGAAGCCGGAACGGTGGCCGTGCACGACGGCGCGGTCATGGCGGCCGGCTCGCATGTCCGGTTCAGCGTGGACGGCCACGCCGGGCATGCTGCGATGCCGCACCTTTCGCGCGACCCTTTGCTTGCCTCTGCCCACCTCTTGGTGGCGCTGCAATCGGTGGTGTCCCGCAACGTGGACCCGCTCGAACGTGCGGTCCTTTCGATCTGCACGATGAACGGCGGGGCCGCCGCGAACCAGATCCCGAGCCGGTGCGAACTGTCCGGCACCTTCCGCTCGCACCGCCCGGCCGTCCGCGCCCTGGTGGAGGCCGGCATCCGCCGTGTCGCGGCAGGGATCGCGGCGAGCTTCGATGTCGCGGTCGAGGTCGATGTCCGGCACGGGGTTTGCGCCACGGTGAACACGCCGGCGGAGGCGGCTCTCGCGGCTGCCAGCGCCGGCGGGCTGGGCATTCCCGTGCGGAGGGACGTGCCGCCCAGCATGGCTGGCGAGGATTTCGGCTGGTATCTCGAACAAAAGCCCGGCGCGTTCGTGTGGATCGGCAACGGCCCGGCCCGGCCCGGCGGGGAGCTGCACAATCCGGGCTACGACTTCAACGACGCGATCTTGCCGGCCGCCGCCGAGTGGCTCGCGGCGACAGCCCGCCGCGCGCTGGCGTCATAGCAACGGCGGCTGGCGGGAGCGAAGGGGGCGCCGTGAGCAATGTGCCGAAGCCCGGCCGGGCCTGGATGACGCGCAACATGGCGGCGGGCCGGCGGGCGGTCCGCCCGGTGGCGCTGCTGGGCGCGCTGGCAACGGTGGCGGCGATCGGACAGGCTTGGTGCCTTGCCCAAATCCTGGCCGGCGCGATCCGGGCGGTCCCGGCGCAAGCCGGCGTGTCGTGGCCGCTGCTGTTCGCGGGCCTTGCGGTGCTGCGGGTGGTGTTGCTGGTGGTGTCGGACGACCTGTCGTTCGCGGCCGGAGTGGCGGCGCGGCGGCGGCTGCGCAGCGACCTGTTCGTCCGCCTGTTCGGCGCCGGGCCGGGGTTCCTGCGCGGCTCGCGGTCGGGAGAACTGGCGGCTTTGGCCGTGGACCGGATCGAGGCGCTGGAAGGCTTGTTCGCCCGCTGGCTGCCCGCGGCCACCCTGGCGCTGGCCTCGCCGTTGCTGGTGGGGCTTGCGGTGCTGCTGGTCGATCCCTGGAGCGCGCTGATCCTGGGGGTGGCCGGGCTGCTGGTTCCGGTCGGGATGGCGTTGGCGGGACTGGGCGCGGCTGCCGCGTCACAGCGCCAATTCCTGGCGATGGGCCGGTTGCAGGCCCGTTTCCTCGACCGCGTGCGCGGGATCGCCACCATTGTTCTCGCCGGGCGTGCCGAGCAGGAAGCGCAGCGTTTGCAGACCGCGGCGGACGACCTGGGGCGTCGCACGCTGCGGGTACTTCGGGTGGCTTTCCTGTCGTCGGCGGCGCTCGACTGCGCCGCCGCGGCGTCGCTCGTGCTGCTGGCCGGCCGCTACGCGGCGGCATGGCGCAGCGGGGCCGACCCTGCGGCGGCGATCTTCGTGCTCGTGCTGGTCGCCGAGTTCTTCGCGCCGCTCCGGGCGTTCGCTGCTGCTTACCAGGACCGCTTGCAGGCGGCCGGCGCAGCCGAACAGTTGGCGGGCTTGCCCGAGCCGCCGGAGGCCGCCAGCACGCCGCCGATACGCACCGTGGCTGCCAAGGGCGTGACGGTTGCGTTCCAGGACGTGCGCTTCACCTGGGACCCGTCGCGCGGCGCCGTGCTGGACGGGCTGAGCTTCCGGGTGCCGGCTGGAGAGACGATGGTCTTGGTGGGTCCGTCCGGGGCCGGGAAATCGACCCTCATCGAGTTGCTCCTGGGCTTCGTCCGTCCGGACAGCGGGCGCATCACCCTGAACGGCGCCGACATCGGCACGATCGTGCCCTCGGCGCTGGCACGGATGACGGCGTGGATCGGCCAGCGCCCGGTGCTGTTCGCCGGCAGCATCCGCGACAACATCCGTTTCGGGCGGGAGGACGCGACCGACCGCGAGATCGAGGACGCCGCCTGCGCCGCGGGCATCGGGTCGTTCGCCGCGGCGCTGCCGGACGGGCTGGACACGCCCATCGGCGAGGGTGGCTACGGCCTGTCCGGCGGCCAGGCGCAGCGCGTCGCCATCGCGCGGGCCTTTGTCCGCAACGCCCCGCTGCTGCTGCTCGACGAGCCGACGGCGCACCTCGACCCGGCGACCGAGGCGGACGTGCTGGACAGCCTGCGGCGGCTGGCGCTCGGGCGCACGGTGATCCTGGCCAGCCACTCGGCGGCGGCCCACGCCTTCGGGGGCCGGACCCTGGAGTTGTCCGACGGCCTGGCCCGGCCGGTCCAGGGCGTCGCATGACGCGGCGGGGCTTGGGCGCGCTGCTGCCGCCCGTCCTGGTGCTTTGGCGCGGCCATGCGGGGTGGCTGCTGGCCGGGCTGCTGGCGTCGCTGTTGACCGTCGCGGCCGGCGTGGCGCTTGCAACCGCGGCTGGAGGGATGGCGCTGCGTCCCGTGACGGGGGCGGAAGCCGCAGGGGTTGCGGCGCTGCTTGTTCTGCCCGGCGTGGTGCGCGGGCTGGGCGTAGCCCGGGTCGTGCTGCGCTACGGCGAGCGCATGCTCACCCACGCCGCCACGTTCCGCGCCTTGGCAGGGCTGCGCGTTTGGCTGTTCCGCGGCTTGGCACGGCAATCGTCGCACGGGCTTGGCTTCATGCGGTCGGGCGACGCGCTCGGCAGGGTGGTCGGCGATGTCGAAGCGTTGGACGGCCTGTATCTGCGGATCATCGTCCCGGGCGTCGCGGCCGTGCTGCTGGTGCCGGTGCTCGTCGGCGTGCTGGCGGTGGGGCAGCGCTGCTGGTCGGCGGCTTGTTCCTGCTTTCGGCCATCGTCCTGCCGGGGGTCGCAGCCCGGCTGACGCTTGAGGCCGGCGGACGGCTGGCTGAAACCTCCGCCGGCCTGCGGTCCGCGGCGTTGGACGCCATCGACGGCATCCGGGAGGTCCGCGCCTACGGCGCCGAGGGCCGCATGCTGGCCGCGATCCAGTCGCGGGAAGCCGCGCTGTTCCAGGCGCAGCGCCAGGTGAGCCGGCGCGCGTCGTGGGCGCAGGCGA
>CAXUIQ010000231.1:0-6723 GCA_964250815.1 uncultured Acetobacteraceae bacterium | reverse complement strand
GCCCCTGCTCGCTCAAGCCTCGCGCAAGGTCGCTTGCACGCTGCCGTGCTGCCGCGTTGTCCACGGGGTAGCGGATGGTGATGCGGGCCGGGGCGCCGAGCGGCAGCCGGGGATCTGGAGAGGGTGCCTGCGCTTGCGCCGACGCAAGCGGGTCAGGTGCGGCATTCTCGGCATTCGCAGGCAAGGCCCAAACAGGGAAGAGGATTGCAATCAGGCGGAGCAGTGGACGGACCGAGCGACGATGCCGGGCACTGCAAAGGTGCTCGTCAGAACCTGCCGCTTCCGCCTGCAATCCTAGCTCTCCGTCACTTCACGTTGAAAAGCCTGCTTAGCTATATACGGACTTTAGCGGACTCGCCGGGCTTGTCGCAAAGATCTTACAAAGGTCAGGATAGGCCCGTCACCCGAAGCGTGCAGACGCATCAGGATGGCACCCCATGCCGGCCACAAACCAACGTGGACCCCCACATAAAACGCGAGAGGACCGTCGAACCCTCTCGCGCTTCCGACATTGGGACCAGCTCTCGAACTTGGTTTGCGACGTCAGGTGCTCGCCGGGTGGTCCTGCGTTTCCGGCCGACGGCGACGCTCGGCCATGAACTCGTCGAACTCAGCCTTGTCCCGGGCTTGGCGCAACCGCTCCAGGAATGCCTGGAACTCCCGCTGCTCCTCCTCAAGACGACGCATGGTCTCGTTGCGGTACTCGTCGAAGGCACGGTTGCCGCTCGGCGCCGCGCGTCCCGGCCAGGACGCGCTGCCCGACCAGGCCGGACCGGATGACGGACGGAGATTGAACCACGTGCCGGGCATATCAGCCCGCCAAGCCCGCAACCGGCCGCTCCCGGCCAGGTAAGCCAGGACCGCCAAGCCGAGCGGCCACCCCGCGAAGAACGCGAGAACCAAGAGCGACAGCCAAGCCGGCTTGCCCCACTCGTCCAATTTGGCTTGCAACACGGCGCGCCTCACTTTCTGTATGTGAGAGCTATTTACTCTTCGACCGCGCCGCTGCATCACCGCGCGCTCAACACGTTATCGTGTGTCAGGCTCCGGCTTCGACGTCCCGGCGGGCAGGTCCAGCGATTGCAGGTAGATCAGCAGCCCGGCTTCCAGCAGCGCTTCAGGCGCCATGGGGATCGCCAGCCGGTTGCTGCCGTCCTGGCTGACGAACAGCGTCGCGATGCCGTGGGTCAACGACCAGACATGCAGCGCCACCATGAGCGGCGGCGGACGGCGCGGCGCCCGGCTCATCGCGCATGCGGCGTCCGCCGCCCGGCGCAGCACCGCGAACGCGGCGCTCCGCGCGGCCACTAGTTCCGGGTGCTCACCGGACGGGAACCCGGCGTCGAACATCGCCGCATAAACCGCCGGTTCCCGCCCGGCGAATGCGACATGCGCTTGCGCCGCACGCTCCAGCGCCCCGAGCGGATCGCCCGGCAGCCCCGCCGTCGCAGCCGACAAGTCCGCCGCAAGCGACTCGAAGCCCCGGCGCGCCACCTCGGCGATGACCGCGTTCCGGTCGCGGAAATGCCGGTACGGCGCCGCCGGGCTGACCCCAACGACCCGGGCCAGCTCCGCGATCGCAAAGCCGGCCAGACCACGCTCGGCGATCATGGCAAGCGCCGCCTGGATCAGCGCCTCGCGCAGGTTGCCGTGATGATAGCGCTCCCGCCCGCCCGCCTGATCGTCTGCTGCCATGCAACAATCACTTACATCAGATGCCGTTCTGATGCACCGCCCTCCTTTGCCGCCCCGCCAGTCCGCGGCGCAGCCCGATGGCGCCACGCGGGCGTGCAGCCGTCACGGCCCGGCCCCGCCTTTACCCAGCGAAGCGCACGCGGTCGCCGACCCGGATGCGGCCTGGCGCCTGCACCGTGCAGTAAACGCCGGCCTCGTTCCCGAAACGCTGGACCACGGTCCGCAGCACGCCGGGGTCGCGGACGGCGGTTGCGGGATCGATGGCCACCATGGCGCAGCGCGGGATGGGCCAGTCTAGCCGAAGGACCGGCGGATCGGGACCGTCGCCCAGCGCCAGGGCATGACCCAGCCAATCGCGTTCGCTCGCCGCCGGGTCGTCCGGGCGGATCACCAGGTTGGAGCGGAAACGGTCCAAATCCACCGACGCGCCATGCGCCTGGCTGACGGCCGCTCCGGTCGTGGTGGTGATGACGGAAACCGGCATGGCGTCGAACGCCCCGCGCCCGAGGCGAAGCAGCCGCACCGGCCCGTCCAAGGCTTCGGACAAGCGGCGGGCCAGGCCCGGATCGTCGATGGCATGGTCCGTGCCGTCCGGAGCGGCGATCCGCACCCGGGCCATCCGGGGGTTTCCCGGATCGGAGTAGCGTGCCGCGTGGAGGACCAAGCCCGGGATCTGCCGCCCTGTCAGCCAAGGGAAGTCCGAAGTGTCGGATGCCCGGCAGAAGGCGTATTGCCGGTCCCCGTGCAGCCCGGTCCAGTGCAGCGCCGCCGCATCCAGTTCTTCCGCCTGCATCGACTTCACGGGATAACGCCGCAAGGCGACGATCCGGCCCAGTTCCGCCGGACGCCCCCGGCCGCGTGGGATCAGGGCATGATCTCAGAGGCGTCGCAAGGCGCCGCGATCACCGCTCCAGCCGCCAGGCCCCCCTGCGTGTACTGGTCTAGCCGCTCGCGGAATGCGCGGTAGCCGGCATCAGCCTGCTGCTCGTGGCACGTCCTCGACATGCCTTCGAGTTGCACCGGCAACCCCCCATGGGTCTCGATCAGCTCCTCCATGATCTGCCGCGACTTCGCTTGCTGGATGCGCGTGCGGCGTTGGAAGCGGGACCGCGCCTCGGGTGTGAAGGGGCACTGCGCGAACCGCTCGGCCAAGGCCCGGCGGAACATCCGCCCGGCGAGCGGGTCGCCGCAGGCGTCGAACATGTAGGTCGATATCGCGTATGCCTGCTCGAACGCTTCCGGGTGTTCCAGCGCCGGCCCAGCAGGGGGCGCCTGCGCGGAAGCCGGACCGCACAGCAGGAGCGCCAGGAGAGCGCCGAGCGTCCGGGCGATCATTGATAGGCCGCCAGGAACTGAGCGAGCGCCGCGATGTCGTCGTCGCTCAGGCCCGACGCCGCCTCCGTCATGGCAGCGACCCCGACGCTGGGCCGGGCGCCGGACCGGTAATCCGCCAGCGCCTTGACCAGGTAGTCCGGGTTCTGGCGGGCGATTGCCGGCGCGGCCTGGTTGCCTCCGAAATTGTCCGTGTGGCAGGCGGCGCAGCGGTGCTGCTCGGCCACTGCCTGGCCGGCCTGTCGGAGCGCGGGGGCCACGTCAGCGGCCGGCGGCTTGCCCGCCGGCAGCGAGGCAAAGTAGGCGCCGAGGTTGCGGATGTCCTCATCCGAAAGGTCCGCCGCCATTGGCCCCATGATCTCGCTCGCGCGGCGGCCCGACCGGAAGAACACGAGTTGCCATTGCAGGAACTTGTCCCGCTGCCCGGCCAAAGAGGGGATGGCCGGGTTCTCCGACACGCCCTGGGCGCCGTGGCAGGCCTGGCACGCCTCGGCCCGCGCCTGCCCGGCGGCGACGTCGGCTGCGGACGCCTGGGTGCCGGCCATGCCAAGCCCCAGCGCCAGCACTGCCCAAGATATTCGCATCCGATTATCCACGTTCAGCATGGAAAAAGCTCCGCCCACCCCGGGTCCAGGGGCGGGCGGCAGCAAAGGGCTACTTGGCGTAGCTGATCCGGTAGATCGCGCCGGCCCAGTCGTCCGCCACCAGCAGCGATCCGTCCTTCGCCTGGATGATGTCGGTCGGCCGTCCGGAGTAGTCCTGGTCGCCGGTCAGCCAGCCTTGCGCGAACACCTCTTGGTGCGCGTTCTTGCCGTCGGGATCGACGACGACGCGGTCGATGCGCGCGCCCTGGTACTTGTGGCGGTTCCAAGAGCCGTGCTCGGCGATGAAGATGTTGTTCTTGTACTCCGCCGGGAATTGGCTCCCGGTGTAGAATTTCATGCCGAGCGGCGCGACGTGCGCCCCCAGTTTCACCACGGGCGGCGTGAACTCGTCGCACTTGTGCCCGCGGGCGAACTTCGGGTCGGGAATGTCGCCCTGGTGGCAGTAGGGATAGCCGAAGTGCTGGCCGATCCGGGTGATGTGGTTCAGCTTGTCGCTCGGCGTGTCGTCGCTCATCCAGTCGCGGGCGTTCTCGGTGAACCAGTAGTCGCCGGTGCGCGGATCGACGTCGCCGCCGACGCTGTTGCGCACCCCGAGCGCCACGATCTCCGCCAGCCCGGTCTTCGGGTCCACGCGGCGCACCTGCGACACGCTGGTGGGCGGGATGCCGATGTTGAACGGCGGGCCGAACGGCAGGTACATGCTGCCGTCCTTGTCGGCCACGATGTACTTCCAGCCGTGCGCGACGTAGGGCGGCATGTCGTCATACACCACGACCGGCGCCGGCATGTGGTCGAGGCTGGCATCCGCATTGTCGTAGCGCATCAGCTTGTCGATCGCGACGACGTAGAGCGCCCCGTCCCGGAAGGCGATGCCGGTCGGCATGTTGAGGCCCTTGAGGATCGTCTTGACCTCGCGCTTGCCGTCCTGGTCGGTCACGGCATAGACGTTGGTGGCGTTGTAGGACCCGACGAACAGCGTGCCGTTGTCGCCCCAGGCCATCTGCCGCGCCTCGGGCAGGCCGGACGCATAAACCTCGATCTTGAAGCCTGGCGGGAGCTTGATGTTCTTGAGGTTGTCCTGCAACTCCGCAAGCGGCGTGGGCGTCGCCGGGCCGACCGGCGGGGCGAGGCCCTTCATCTCCACCGTCTCGTCGCCCAGGAACCAGTCCGGCGGCGGGTGCTGCCAGAAGCTCGGCTTGTCGCTGTCGTAGTGCTTCGTGTCGGCTGCCTGGGCCGCGCCGCACAGCATGGTCGCGGCAAGCGCCAAGGGCGCCAGAAGGCTGGTGCATCGCAGCGTTGTTTTCATTGTCACTGTCGTTTCCCTCTGCCTCTCGCGGCGACCTTACAGCCCCGTCAATGTGCAGTAAGTACGGCGGACGGAGATGGTGGCAAGGTGCGGCGCGGGCACGGGCCAATCTGGGAAGGACGTATCACGGCTTCGTGTTAGCGGGAAGGTTGTATCGAAGTTTACACGCCTTGGCGGCCCGCGCCGACGCGCCCCCACTTCCGTGCGAAACCCGCAGGTCCATATGCGTGTCTCGTTCACCTTGGCGCCTGCGACGTGTTCCCATGGCCGGGCACGCAGACGCTTGGACCCGGAAGGCTGGGTCCCGCCCCATGGCCATGTCCCGCCATCAACAGCCTTTCAGGAGCCTCGCCGCCTTGACGCTTCCCATCCAGCAGCCCGCAGCCGAAACCCCCGCCCCGCTTGCCGGACGCCGCGCGCATGCGCGGGCGGCGTGGGACCGGGAACTGAGGGCGCCGCTCTGCCTGGAGGGCGGCGGCACCGGCGCCGGCATCCCGGAAGCCTGGTTCCTCGGCCCGCACGCGGAGAACCTGGAACTTCTGCGCGAGCTGGTCGGCGCCGCCCTGGACAGCCACGCCGAGTTCCGCCGGGCGTTCCATCCGGAGGACCCGACGCACATCACGCCGGCGCTGCGCCGTTCGCCCGGGTTCCGGCAGGGGGTGGAGCGGCTGCGCATGGAGACCGCGAAGCTGCTGGAGAAGCTGCGGATGTCCGCGCCGTTCGCCAGCATGCGCTACCAGGGCCACATGCTGTGGGACCAGGCGATGCCGGCGACGGTCGGGCTGTTCGCCGGCCTGCTCTACAACCAGAACAACGTCGCCGCGGAGGCGTCCCCGGTCACTACCCGGCTGGAGATCGAGGCGGGCAACGACCTGTGCCGGATGCTGGGCTACGCCGTGCCGCCGGACGGGCAGCCGCCGGCGCCGGGCCAGGTCGTCCCGTGGGGCCATATCACCAGCGGCGGCACTGTGGCGAACATCGAGGCGCTGTGGGCGGCGCGGAACCTGAAGTTCGCCGCCGTGGGCCTGCGCGCCGCGATCCGGGCGGTGCCCTCGCTCGCCGCCGCGCGCACGCTGGAGGTGCCGCTTTGGGGCGGCGGCCGAGGACGGCTGCTGGAGCTTGACACCTGGACGCTGCTCAACCTCGACATCGACGTGGTGGCCGGCCTGCCGGCGGCGCTGGCGGCGCTCGGCATCACGCCGGAGGCGCTGACGGAGGCGCTGGTCCCCTACTCGTTGCAGAACACCGGGCTGATGGGCTTCTACCGCAACTTCATGCCCGACGTGCCGGAAGGGCCGGTGTTCCTGGCGCCGGCGACCGGGCACTACTCCTGGCCCAAGGCGGCGACCCTGCTGGGCCTGGGGCAGAACTCGCTCCTGGTGCAGCGGGTGGACAACGACGCGCGGCTCGACCTGGAGCATGTCGAGACGACGCTCGACATCCTGCTGCGCCGCCGCATCCCGCTGCTCGCGGCCGTGGCCGTGATCGGCAGCACGGAGGAAAGCGCGGTCGATCCGCTGGCGGGCCTCCTGGCGCTGCGGGAGCGCACCCGGGCGCGCGGCTTCAACTTCGCGGTGCACGCCGACGCGGCTTGGGGCGGCTACTTCCGCGCCATGCTGCGCGACGAGCACGAGCACGACTGCCGCAAGCAGATCCCGACGGAGGCGATGAGCGCCTACGTCCAGGCGCAGTATGCCGCCCTCGGCCAAGCCGACAGCATCACGGTCGATCCGCACAAGGGCGGCTACATCCCCTACCCCGCCGGCGCGCTGTGCTACCGCAACG
>CAXUIQ010000230.1:3288-6728 GCA_964250815.1 uncultured Acetobacteraceae bacterium | reverse complement strand
GCCTTGACGCGATACAGCGTCAGGTCGTGCAGCACCCGCCCGTCCGCCCGCATGGCCGTGTCCGCGCCGAAATAGACGACCGGCAGGGCACGCATCGCCATGCCGACCGCCAAGGCATCCCGCGTGCCGGCCTGCACCATCGCGCGCAGGAAATGCGTCGTGGCCGCATACACGTTGGCCTGGTTCTGCGTCGGCATCGCCCGGCGCTCCGCCATGAAGCGCTGGCCGAAGGCGCGCGACGCCGGGTTCTGGTCCCAGTAGAAGCTGGTTGGAAACCGCAGGCCCTGCGCCACGTCCAACCCCAGCGCGTGGATGTCGGTCAGGTACACCAGGAACCCGGCCAAGGTCTGCGGCCCCCCGGTCTGCATGCCGAACTCGGCGGCCTGCTTCAGCAGGTTCACCTGGTCGCCGCCCACGCTCGCCAGGCCGATCACCTGGGCGCCGGAGGCTTTGGCCTGGACGAGCTGCGAAGAGAAGTCGGTGTTGCCGATCGGGAACTTAGCGGCGCCCAGCACCCGGCCGCCGCCCGCCTCGATCACCCGCGCCGCCTCGGCTTGCAGCGCCTCGCCGAAGCTGAAGTTGACCGTGACGAAGAACCAGCTCTTGCCGCCGCCCTCGGTCAGCACCTTGCCGGTTCCGGCCGCCAGGGCATGGGTGTCGTCCGCCCAATGGCTGCTCACCGGCGCGCAGGTCTTCGAGGTGAACTCGGTGACGGCGGCTGCGGTGATCAGCACCGTGCGGACCTTTTCCCGCGCCCCCTGCTGCACCGCCGCGGCGACCGGGGTCACGGGCAGGTCGGCGATGGCGTCCACGCCGCCGTCATACCATTCGCGGGCGATGCTGCCGGCCACGTCCGGCTTGTTCTGGGTGTCGGCGCGGATCACCTCGACCGGGCGGCCCAGCACGGCGGTCCCGAAGTCCTGCACCGCCATGCGCGCCGCCGCCACCGACCCGGCGCCGCCGCTGCTGGCATACGGCCCGCTCTCGTCCGTCAGCACCCCGATCCGGACCGGAGCCTCCTGCGCCTGCGCCCGCCCGGCCAGAAGCCCGGCGCCCGCCAGGACGGCCCGCCGCCCGATGCCTCCTGCGCCCATCGAAACCCCCTCCATGCCGGCATCCTACCCGTTCAGCACCGCGGGAACAGCGGCGAACCCGCGGAACCGCGCCCTCATGCCGCGCACGGGCGCCCCGGCCAGCGCATAGCGCGGGAACCGCGCCAGCAGGCGCCCGATGGCCACCGCGCCCTCCAGCCGGGCCAGGCTCATGCCGACGCATTGGTGGATGCCGGCGGCGAAGGCTAGATGGCGGTTCGGCGAGCGACCGCTGTCGAAGCGCTCCGGATCGGCGAAGGCGTCCGGGTCGCGGTTGGCGGCGCCGATGCACAAAGTCACCTGCGTGCCGGTCGGTAGCACCGTGCCGCCGATCTCGGCTGGCGCCATGGTGATGCGGTTGCCCAACTGGTTGCTGCTTTCGAAGCGCAGCACCTCCTCGACGGCGCTGCGCACGAGGCCGGGGTCGGCCAACAGCCGTGCCCGTTCCGCCGGGTGCTGCGCCAGCGCAACCAGGCCGTTGCCGATCAGGTTGGTCGTCGTCTCGTGCCCAGCATTCAATAGGAAGATGCAGTTGTGCAGCAGTTCCGCCTGGGTGAGGTGCTCGCCGGCGGCGTCCAGCTGCAGCAGCCGGGTCAGCACGTCCCGCTCGGGATCGCCCGGATGGGCACGGCGGTCGGCGACCAGCGTTTCGAGATAGGCCAGGAACTCCGTCACCGCGCGGTTGCCACGGGCTGCCGTTTCCGGCGTCACCACCGGTTCCAACGCGCCCAGGATCGCCAGCGACCAATCACGCAACGGCCCGCGCTCCGCCGTCGGCACGCCGAGCAGGTTGCCGATGACCTCGACGGGGATGGCTGCCGCGAAGTCGGCGATCAGGTCCGCCTCCCCCCGCTCCGCCAACCCGTCCAGCAAGCCATCCACGGCCGCGACCAGCCCGGCCCCCATGCCGGCGATGGCGCGTGGCGTCAGCGCGCCGGCGATCAACCGCCGGACCCGGCTGTGCCGGGGCGGGTCGTTGAACACGAGGCTCGTGGTGTGGTGCTCATAAAGCGGCGTGTCGCCGAACTTCGGCCGGAACTCGACGGCCTTGTCGCTGCTGAAGGTCCGGGCGTCGCGGTACACCCGCGACAGGTCGGCGTGCCGGGTCAGGAACACGCTGCCGTCCGCCATCCGCTTGGCCGGCGCCTGCTCCCGCAAGGCCCGGTAGGTCGGGTAAGGGTCCGCCAGGAACCCAGGCGTCAGTCGCGAAAGGTCGAAGCCGTCCACATCCACCATGCGCCACGGCACCCGCGGCCCGGCCCGTGCGCGCTATTCCGACTTGCGGTGGCCGCGGCCGTGCTGCTCCTGCGTCAGCTCGGCCTTGCGGTGGGCGGCTTCCTTCTCCGCCTTGCCGGCGGTCGCGGAGCTGGTGCCTTCTTCCGGCGTGCCGTCCGCCGCGGCGCGGGACGTGGCGGGCATCGGCTCGCCCTTGGCGTGCTTGGGCGAGGGCGCCTTGCCGCCTTCGTTCACGGCGGGGTGGCCGGCGCCAGCCTTGGCGCTGCCGGCGGCCTGCACCTCGTCGGCCTTCTGCGCCTTGGCGGAGCGCGCGGTGCTGGTGTCGTTGTCGGACTTGGTTTTCTGGTGCGCCATGGCGGATCTCCGTTCCGGGGTGGGCGGTTAACCCGGCGGCGGAGCCGAAGTTGCCTGGCCGTGCAGGCCGGGCACCGCGCGCCGCAGCCGCGTCTGCCCCAGCGCGCGGACGGGCGCGCCGGGCACGGCGGCCTTGATCTCGGCCTGGAACTCCGCCCGCTTCTCGTGGATCGAGACCAGCACCGGACCCATGGGAATGCCGAGATCGACCAGCACGGCCTCCGCCAGTTGCAGGCTGGCCTCGATGGTTTCCGGCACCGCGTCCGACGCGCCCAGGGCATAAAGCTGCGCCGCATGCCGCCCGTCCCGCGCCCGCACCACGATCAAGAGGTCCGGCCTCTCGGTCCGGGCAAGGCGCACCACGGCGTCCGCGCGCACCCGGTCGTCCACCGTCACCACCAGCGCGCGGGCGGCGCCCAGGCCGACGCGGCGCAGCAGCTCCGGCTGCGTCACGTCGCCGTAGTACACCCGGCAGCCGTCCCGGCGGCCCGCGCCCACCCGGGCGGCGTCGCTGTCCAGCGCGACGTAGGGAATGCGGTGGGCGTCCAGCAGCGCCGCGACGGTCCGTCCCACCCGTCCGAACCCGGCCAGGATCACCCGCGGCGCGTCGCCCTCCATGTGGGGCGGCAGCAGGCCAGGGTCGATGGGCGCGGCGCGGCGCCCCGCGCCGCGCGCCCCCCGCCGGGGCAGCCGCGGGGTCGGCGCCCGGGGCCGCGCCGCTGGCCGGCGGCGCCGTGGGGCGGGACGCCCTGCGCCTCG
>CAXUIQ010000230.1:0-3278 GCA_964250815.1 uncultured Acetobacteraceae bacterium | reverse complement strand
GTCCTTGCCGAGCCAGCCGGCCTGCCAGGGGCGAGGGGCGCGGCGCGGCCCACCGCGAGCCGCGCCCCCAGCCGGGACAGCAGCGGGATCGTCGCCATGGTCAGCGCCGCCACGATGAAGCCGAAGCCGGCCAGGTCCGCGCCGACCAGCCCCGTGCCGGCGCCCAAGCCCAGGATCACGAAGCTGAACTCGCCGCCGGGTCCGAGAAGCAGTCCGGTCGGCACCCCCACCGACCAGCGCACCCCCATCGCGCGGGCCAGCACCGCGATGGTGCCCGCCTTGAGCGCCACGAGGCCGATCGCCGCCCCCAAGACCGCGCCGGGCTGCGCCGCCACGCGGCCGAGATCGACGGCAAGCCCGACCGAGATCAGGAACACCCCCACCAGGAGGCCTTTGAACGGCTCCACCGTCACCTCGATCTGCCGGCGGTACTCGGTTTCCGCCAGCAGCAGCCCGGCGATCAGCGCGCCCAGCGCCATCGACAGGCCCGCCGCCGCGGCGGCCAGGCCGGTCGCCAGCACCACCAGCAGGCAGGCGGCCATGAACAGCTCCGGGCTTTGGGTGCGGGCCACGCCGCGGAACAGCGGGCGCAGCGCCAGGCGGCCCAGCCCGACCAGGCCGACGACCACCGCCAAAGCCTGCCCGACCGCAACCGCGAAGGCGGCCCACCCCCCGGCGCCGTCCCGGCCCAGCACGCCCAAGGTGAACAGCACCGGCACCACGGCCAGGTCCTGGAACAGCAGCACGGCGAAGCTGGCGCGTCCGACCAGCCCGGTGACCCGGCGCTCATCCGCCAGCACCTGCGCCACCACCGCGGTGGACGACATGGCGAGCGCCAGGCCGATCACCGCCGCCCCCTTCGGCGCGACCCCGAGCAGCGCCGCGCAGCCGCCCGCCAGCAGCGCGCACGCGGACACCTGCAAGGCGCCCAGCCCGAACACCAGCCGCCGCATCATCACGATCCGCTCGAACGACAGCTCAAGCCCGATCATGAACAGCAGCAGCACGACGCCCAGCTCGGACAGCGCCGCGATGCGGTCGCGGTCGTACAAGGTCACGAACGACAGCCACGGCGCCCGGCCCGCCAGCGCGCCCAGGCCGGACGGCCCCAGCAGCACCCCCACCAGCATGAAGCCGAGCACCGTGCTGATCCTCATGCGGTGGAACAGCGGGATCACCACGGCGGCGGCGCCCAGGATCACCAGCGCTTCCCGCATCGCGCCGCCAAGATGCACCGCCTCTCCCCCTCCCATGCCCGCCTCCTTTGGCGGTAGCTTAGAACGGGACGGTTGGCCGGGCAGCGGCAAAAACCGCCATGCCGGCACAGGGGAGCTTCCAAGGATGCGTTTGTTGCCCGATGACGTGCTGCTCGTGGTCGATGTGCAGCGGGACTTCCTGCCGGGCGGGCCGCTGGCGGTGCCGGACGGCGACGCCGTGGTTGCGCCGATCAACCGGCTGGGCACGCTGTTCCCTCACGTGCTGCTGACGCAGGACTGGCACCCGGCCGGGCACGTGTCGTTCGCCGCCAACCATCCCGGCCGGGCGCCGTTCGAGCAGATCGAGCTGCCGTACGGGCGTCAGGTGCTGTGGCCCACGCACTGCGTGCAGGGCAGCGACGGCGCCGGGTTCGCACCCGGCCTGGATCTGCCGCAGGCGGAGCTGGTCGTGCGCAAGGGGTTCCGCCCCGGGGTGGACAGCTACTCCGCGTTCACGGAGGCGGACCGGCGCACGCCCACGGGCCTGGCCGGCTACCTGCGCGAGCGTGGGCTGCGGCGGCTGTTCCTTGCGGGGCTGGCCACGGATTTCTGCGTGGCCTGGAGCGCGATGGATGCCGCAGCGGCCGGGTTCGAGGCTTGGGTCATTGAGGATGCCTGCCGGGCCATCAACATGGAGGGGTCTCTCGGCAAGGCTTGGCGGGCGATGGGGGAGGCGAAGGTCGGGCGGGTCGGCACCAGCGCCCTGCAAGCGCAGGCGTAGCGAGCAAACCGGGGAAACACATGGCCGCGTCGCCCTTGATCCTGGACCGCAACGGCGCCGTGTTCGAGCGCCACACGCATCGCCACGACGGCCTCGACCTGGTGGCCTGGATCGTTCGGCCGCCCGGACCCGGGCCGTTCCCTTTGCTCGTCCAGAACCACGGCTCCGGCATCAGCCTGGCCCAGGACGGCACACTGGTCGGCGACCCGTCGCGCTCCTTCATCGACCCCGACAATCCGGCCTGGGCGCGCGTCGCGGATCGCGGCGCCCTCGTCCTGTTCCCGGAAGGCCGCGGCTACGGCGGCTCGGAGGGGCCAAACCCGCTGGACGCCGCGCGCCGCGGCACCGAAGCGACCTTCGACATGCTGCTGGGCCGTGCCGCCGACGCGAACGCCGCCGCAGACTGGGCCTGCGCCCGGCCGGACGTGGACGGCGCCCGCTGCGCCATCACCGGCTCCAGCCACGGTGGCGTCGTCACCCTGCTCGCCGCCTCCCGGCGCGCATACGGCGCGGTCGTGCCGCAGGCCACCGGCGCCGCCTACGGCCACACCGAGGCAAGCGTCCGCCCTCTCGCCAACGCCGCCGCCCGCATCACAGCGCCCGTGCTGTTCCAGCACATGCGGACGGACACGCGGGTGCCGCCGGAAGGCGCGCGGACCATCTTCGACTGGAGCAGCCGCTTCCGCCCCCGGCAGCGTTGGCGCGACTACCCCGGCACGCCAGGCGTTGAGGGCCACAACGTCTTCGACCCGGCCAATTGGCAGCAGATGCGTTCCGACTACCTCGACGCCATCCACGCCGGACTTTCTTCCGCGCCCTTCGCGCCGGCGGACCCGCCGGAGCAATGGATGGTGCTCGATTTCCTGCTACCCGGCACGCTGCGCCCTGACGCTCCCCGCTGGACGGGCCGTTTTGGCGCAGACGGGCCGGACGCATTGGTGGCCCTTGATGGCGAACGGGTCGTCTATGCTTGGAAAGACGACAACTCACGCGGCTACAGCGAGGGAACCGTCACCCACCGCGGCGATGCCCTTTCCGTCGAGCCGTGGCCCGGCGTGTCGCTGTTGTTGGAACCCCTGTCCGGCCACGCCCTCCAGCTCACCTATGAGAGGCGGGGCGAGCACTCCGTCGCGCGTCTCGAACCGCTTCAAGGGCGATGACCGCTCCTGCTATCTCCTGGAGCGGCACTGCCGGCCTTGAAAGCTGATGCCATCCCTGCGAGTTCCCTCCGGGATGCTTGGGTGATGCTTGAATATCTGCCCTGAACCGGGCGCGCTGCCCGAAAAGGGCGGCACCCGGCG
>CAXUIQ010000229.1:3696-6767 GCA_964250815.1 uncultured Acetobacteraceae bacterium | reverse complement strand
GCGAGTAAGTGTAGCAGCGCGGCTCGCCGCGCGATTCCCAGATATCGGAGCTTGGCCGGTTCCAGACGGACTCCAGATGGTCGACGAGCGCCGTCTCGACCTCGACACCATGCGGGAGGCGTTCGACCCCGCCGCGAGCGGCGACGTTATGCACGCGGCGGGGGTGACCGGGCAGTGCCGGCCGCCGCCCGCCGGGCCGCTCGACCCCGGCATGGTCATTGTGGGCCGTGCAATGCCGGTGCTGGAGGCCGATTGCTGGGGGGAGGAAGCGGGGCATTCCGGCACGCCCGGGCCGTTCGGGCTGATGCTGCGCGCCCTTGACGAGCTGCGGGACGGCGAGGTTTACGTCGCGGCGGGCGCGTCGCCGCGCTACGCGCTGTGGGGCGGGCTGATGAGCACCCGCGCCCGCCGGCTTGGCGCGGCCGGGGCCGTGCTCGACGGCTTCCACCGCGACACCCGGGAGATCCGCGCGCTCGGCTTTCCCGTCTTCTCCGCCGGCGCCTACGCGCAGGACCAGCGGCTGCGCGGCCGGGTGGTGGACTGCCGCTGCCGGGTCGGGTTCGGCAACGGCGCCGAGGTGGCGCCGGGCGCCCTGGTGGTCGGCGACGAGGACGGCGTCCTGGTCGTGCCGCGCGACCGGGTGGAGGAGGTCGTGGACGCCGCGCTGGCCAAGGTGGAGGGCGAGGGCGCGGTGCGCGGCATGATCGAGGCCGGGGAGGCGACGGATGCGATCTTCCGGAAGACGGGGCTTATGTAGAATGGGCGGGATGCGGCCGTCGCCGCCGCGGCGCCGGCGCCCGTCCGGGAGCGCGCCCGGGAGCGCGCCCAGGAGCGCACTATGACGCGCAAGCTGCGCTCCCAGGCGTGGTTCGGCGGGGACAGCAAGGACGCCTTCATCCACCGCAGTTGGATGAAGAACGGCGGCCTGCCCGACGACGCCTTCGACGGCAGGCCGGTCATCGGCATCTGCAACACCTTCTCCGAGCTGACGCCCTGCAACGCCCACTTCCGGCACCTGGCCGAACCCATCAAGCGCGGCGTGATCGAGGCCGGCGGCGTCCCCTTCGAGTTCCCCGCCATGTCGTGCGGCGAGTCGAACATGCGCCCCACCGCCATGCTGTTCCGCAACCTCGCTTCCATGGAGGTCGAAGAGGCCATACGCGCCAACCCCATCGACGGCGTCGTGCTGATGGCCGGCTGCGACAAGACCACGCCGTCCCTGCTGATGGGCGCCGCAAGCTGCGACCTTCCCAGCATCGTCATCTCCGGCGGCCCGATGCTGAACGGGAAATACCGCGGGCGGGACATCGGCTCGGGCACCGACGTGTGGCGCTTCTCGGAGGACGTTCGCGCCGGCGCCATGGGGCGCGACGAGTTCATGGCGGCGGAAAACGCCATGTCCCGGTCGCCGGGCCACTGCACGACCATGGGCACGGCCTCCACGATGGCGGCCATGGCGGAGGCGCTGGGCGTCGCGCTGCCGGGCAACGCCGCTCACCCGGCGGTTGACGCCAACCGCGCACGGCTCGCGCAGATGACGGGCCGCCGCATCGTCGGCATGGTGCGCGAGGACCTGCGGCTGTCGGCCATCCTGACGCGGGACGCCTTTGCCAACGCCGTCAAGGTGAACGGCGCCGTGGGAGGGTCCACGAACGCGGTGGTCCACCTCCTCGCCATCGCCGGGCGCGTGGGCGCCGAGCTGACCCTGGACGACTGGGACCGTTGGGGCCAGGGCGTCCCGACCCTGCTCGACCTGATGCCGTCCGGCCGCCACCTGATGGAGGACTTCTGCTACGCCGGCGGGCTTCCCGCGCTGATGAAGGAGATCTCCGGCCTGTTGCGCCTGGACGCGCCGACCGTCACGGGCCGCAGCGTCGGCGAGAACATCGCGGGCGCGGAGACCTTCGACGCGGAGGTCATCCGCCCCTTGTCGCGGCCCCTGGCGGCGGAGGGCGGCATCGCGGTGCTGCGGGGCAACCTCGCCCCGGACGGCGCGATCATCAAGCCCTCCGCCGCGTCGCCCCACTTGATGCGGCACGAGGGCCGGGCGGTCGTGTTCGACACCATCGAGGACTACAAGCGCCGGGTGGACGACCCGGGCCTGGACATCGACGAGGGCTGCGTCATGGTCCTGCGCAACTGCGGCCCCAAGGGCTATCCCGGGATGGCCGAGGTCGGCAACATGGCGCTGCCGCGCAAGCTGCTGAAGAAGGGCATCCGCGACATGGTCCGCGTGTCCGACGCGCGCATGTCCGGCACGGCGTTCGGCACCGTGGTCCTGCACGTCGCCCCGGAGGCCGCGGCGGGCGGCCCGCTGGCGCTGGTCCGGGATGGCGATGTCATCTCGTTGGACGTTCCGGCCCGCATGCTGCACATCCAGGTCGCGGCCGGGGAGCTTGAGGAGCGTCGGCGCGGCTGGCGCGCACCGGCCCCCGCGATGCGGGGCGGCTACCAGAGCCTTTACGTCGAGCACGTGATGCAGGCGGACCGGGGCGCCGACCTCGACTTCCTGGTGGGCTGCCGCGGGCACGAGGTGCCGAGGGAAAGCCACTGACGGACAGGCCGCGGCGGCGGGCGAAGGCCAGCAGGAGGGAGCACCGGCATGCGCGTCACGGCCATCGAGACGATCCGCCAGCCCAGCCGCCCCGCCTACCTGTGGCTGCAGGTCCACACCGACGAGGGCCTGGTCGGGCTGGGCGAGGCGCAGCGCGGGATCGAGGCGGTCGAGGCCGTGCTGCACGGCCCGGCGGCGGCGGCCCTGCTCGGCCAGGACCCGCTGGACGTGGAGCGCCACAACGCGCGCCTGCTGGGCGGCTACCTGGGCTTCAACGCCTCGTCCGCCGAAACGCGCGCCGCGGGCGCGGTGGACCTGGCGCTGTGGGACCTGCTTGGCCAGGCGCTGGGCCAACCGGTCAGCCGGCTGCTGGGCGGCAGCGTGCGGAGCAGCATCCCCGCCTACAACACCTGTGCCGGGGACGGCTACAACAGGGCGCAGGACCGCCGCGTGGTGCGCCCCGGCGAGCCGCCCCCGCCGGGCGCGTCCGTGGAGGCGGACGACCAGGCCTGGTTCA